>OZ241896.1:0-262500 GCA_965203565.1 Vicinamibacterales bacterium
CCGACGCCTACCCGGATCCGGATACGGCCAACACCAGCGACGCCCGAATGGCCGAATTCCGCGCCGAGCGGCTGGCGGCCCGGCTGCTGAGTTTCCTGGACGCCGGCGTGACCACCATCGTGGACCCGGGCGGCTTCATGCCCTTCGTGGTGGAGATTCGGGACCAGGTCGCCGCCGGCGAGCTCCCGGGGCCGCGCATGTACGTCTCCGGGCGGTTGTTCACCGCGCCGAAGGGACATCCGGCCGTCACCGTCTGCAACGGCGACCCCTGGTGCATCGAACACCTGACCTGCAACACCCACGACCCGGAAACGGCCCGGCAATGCGCGCGGGACCTCGCGGCGGCCGGCGTCGACGGCCTGAAGCTGGTCTATGACGGCGGCTCGACCTGGCCCATGCCGCTCGAACTCCTGCGCGAGGAGGCGCTGCGCGCCGTCGTCGACGAGGGCCACAAGCTGGGCCTGCCCGTGGTGGCCCACACCACCACCGCCGACGAAACCGCCGACGTGGTCCACGCCGGCGTCGACGGACTGGTTCACGCCGTGGAGGACGAAGACGGCCGGCTGACGACCTCCGGCGGCGAGTATCTGCCGGAACTCCTGAACCGCTTCAACGTCTCGATGACGACCACCGTGCGCCCCTCCGACCCCGGGACGGAACCCGGAGCGCGGCGCGACGCGGCGCTGCAAAGGATTGCGGGCGTGACCGGCCCCAGCCTGCAAGCCCACGCCGAAGCCGGCGTCGTCCTGCTGTTCGGCACCGACTTCCAGGGCATCGGCGCGCCGGCCGAGCCGCGGCCCCTGATGGAAGCCGAAATGCGCGCGCTGCTCGCCAGCGGATTCAGCGCGATGGACGTCATCAGGATGATGACGGGCAATTCCGCCCGGCATCCCTTCACGCCGGGCGACTACGGCGTCATTGCGCCGGGAATGCTCGCGGACCTCATCATTCTCGACGGCGACCCGCTCGAGGACCTGACCGCGGCCACGCGTCCCGTCGTCGTCGTCAAGGGCGGCGAAATCGTGATCGACAAGCGCCAACCGGGGGATTGAAATCCTCGCCGGGGTCGATCGCCGGTTGATCGTCCTTACCCGGCGCGGCTATGCAATTCGTCAACGAGCTTTCTTGTCTTGACAGCCCGTGGTGGAACCCCGCGGGGCGCCGAGAGCGGCGAGGCGCCCGCCTGACAAGGCGTGAGGAGGGCGCATATTGGGCATACGCAACCGACAAACAACGCCGTCAGGCGGGATGCATCGCCGCTCGAATGCAGCGGGGACTTTCGCCACGGGCTGTCATCCCTCTCGTATCCAATGGTAAACGCACTTGCGGATTTCGCGTCGGCCGAACCGCCCCATCTGCTGGCTTGCGTTTCCCTTGCCCCGCGCGAGCGTCCAGATGGCGGCGCAGGTGAATCCCGACTGCTCGGCGAGATCGGAGAGGATGAAGTCGACCGGCGCTTCCTCTCCGTGATACTGCACGTTGTCGTTGATCATGATGACGTTGCCGCCGGGCCGCACCAGACGGCCGAGCTCGGTGACGATGACCGCCATTTCCAGGAAATATCCCTCCAGAAGCCGTATGACGTGGCGGTTGCCGAGCTCGGGGGCGTGCGCGCGCAGGATGCGCAGCACTTCGTGAAGGGCCGCTTGTTTCTCGTACCCGGCGACGGCCCGGGTCAGAATATCGGGCCTGTCGCTGTACAGCTTGCGCAATGCGCCGATCTTGGTCCGGTTCTCGACGGTGGCCGAGAGCATCTGCTGGCGGAGCCGGGAGAAGCCATCGTGGTCGAGGTCCAGCCAGGCGAGCTCGAGCGCGTACGTCCGCGTGTAGTCGTACCGGTTCGCGTAGGGCGGCGACGTGATCACCATGTCGAACGCCGCGTCGGGCAGCGTCTTGAGCAACTCGAGCGAAGAGCCTCGCAGGAGCTCCGGGCGGCGCCCGCCGTAGTTCCACTTGACGTAGTCGAGGTCGTCCGCCATTTCCGAGAGGCGTCTCGCCAATGCGTCCTGAAACGACGGGAGAGGCCCCTTGTCCATCTTCGTGCGCAGCTTACGGCCGGATCTGGTGTCCCAGCGGAGGTACTGGCCGTCCTTGCGGGTGTAGCTCACGGCTTCGAGAACGGACATGCAGGCGAGATTCACCAGCGTCTTCGCCGCGCCGTCCTGCATGCCGGCGAGGAACTCGCGCGCCTTCCCGATGGCGCTCTCGGTTTCGGCCGGGAAGGCGGCTTCGGTGATCCGCACGTGCGGGAACGCGTGGTCGGACGTAGCGGGTTGCGTCGACGCCATCCGCTTGCGGATCGCGTTCGCCGCCTTGACCACGGCGGCTTTCGACAAGCCGTTGGCGGCCGCCTCGGCGATGCCGGCGCCGGCGAGGACGCCTACCGGCATGATTTCGATTCCCGTGGCCCGCATTCCTCGCCCGGCGGCGATCAACGCCGTCGTGCCTATCCCGGCGAAGGGGTCGAGCACTCGATCGGGCTCGTACTCGTCCAGCAGGTAGTCGACCAGCGCCCGCGAAAACCCCTCCTTGTACTTCATCCAGCGCAGGCCGGGAACTTCGCGGTTGCCCTGGTACGAGACGGTTCTCCGGGTGAACTCCGGGTCGAATGCAACCCGGTCCGCGAAGCGGTCGTTCAGCGCCTGTCGCGCCGCGGTCCCGCCGCCGTGGGGCGACGTGACGGCCGGGAGCACGGACCGGCGTGCGATTCCGCACTGCAACGTGAGTTGCCGGGCGCTGTCGCGCCGCCGGCGGTGTCGGGTCGTTTCCTGCGTGGCCGCCGTGGCCCCGGCGGAGCGTGCGGGTCGTCCGGCGGAGACGGAGTGTGACGGTTCACCCTCGGGGGCGCCCGCGGGAATGAGTCCGTTCACGGACTGCAAGCGCAGGTGCGCCTTCGTCATGCGATCAAGCCGGGCGCCACGGAGATTCGGATCGAGACGACATCGCGGAAAGCGAAGATAACACGAACATGGTTGCCGAATCAACGACCCCGGAGCACCAGCCGCGCGACGGCCATCTTCTCCATCTGGGGGAGGTAGTCGAAGTAGCGCGAGAGCGCGTAGCCGGCGCGCGCAGTGGTCGCCCGCAGATCCCGGGACAGCAGCCGGACGCCGTCGCGCAGCACGCGGTGATAAAGCAGGACCGGCGCCCGGTTGAGCAGGACGACGTCGATCGCGTTGGTTCCGAGCGCCGTCATGAGGTGCGTCGTCAGGTCCGCCTGGTATCCGAAGGGACCGGCCGCGGCGCGGGCGTCGTCGACGTAGACGGCGACGTCCACGTCGCTCCGCGAGTGCGCGTCCCCCCGCGCACGGGAACCGAACAGGTAGGCTTCGAGGATCTCCGGCCGCGGCTCCAGCGCTTCCGTCAGGCGCGCCGCCAGGGTTTCATCGGTCCGCATGCCCTGCATGATGGGGCATCGAGTCGGGACGGGGCAAGCTGCGCCGGCCGGCAGCCGCCGGCCGCCCGGCGCTCGCCATGCTCCGGAACCTCGGACTGGCGCAATCAGTCATTCGGCGCCGCGGTCGGCGCTTCGGACGGGGATGGCCGCTCTCAGCATCTCTCTCGCCCTGTCCTTCATCGGCTCCGCGGGAAACAGCTCCTGATAGATTCGCTCGGCGTCTTCCGGCGTCTTCAGTTTCAGAAATTCGACCAGCGTCCCGATGTCCTCGCGGTCCCTGTTTCGCGCCGCAAGCAGCTTCATCGCCAGCAGATGCTCCGGGGACGCTCCCGTCACCGTCAGCCAGCGCGATTCGTACGCCGTCCGCGCTCGCGTATCCCGCGCCCGCGGGATCGCGGCCGTCGCCGCTTCGTTCAGCCAGCTGTCCCCAAGCCCGTAGCGCCGTCCCACCGCCTGCGAGGCTCTCGTCAACTGGCCGTGCCCGCTGTCGATTCTGGCGTCGACGTCCTCCGTCATCCGGTCTCGGGCAAAGGCAAGGCTCATTGCGGCGCCGCCGATTACGTAGATCTGGACTCTCGTCCGCGTGCGCTGCAACTCGTTCGACAGCTCGTCGAACAGCCGCAGGATCTTCTCGCGGTCAAGGAATCCACTCATGCCGTTCTCCACCGCGCTCGTCCAGATCCCGCGGGTCCGGAATCGCGCCGTGGCGGAGAAACGCCGCCGGGGCGTACATGAGCGACTCCAGCCGCATCAGCGGCGTCTTCGCAAGCACCCAGGGCCTGTCGAGAAACCGTTCGGCCTCATGAACCCATTCGGGGACGCGATGCCCATGCAGTCCCGCCAGGTGCTCCACCACCGCGGCCAGCAACGCGTCCCACTTCGTATGGGTGACAGGCGGCCGTTCGTCGAGCGCCCGCCGCTGCGCATCACGCGGCGCGGCGTGAAATCGCCGCGGCAACCCGCATACGATGGCTCTTTCGACGTCGCACTCCGGCCAACCGGCGGTCATGCCCCTGGTGTAGTTCGCCAACCGAAAAGGCTCTGCCGGCGGTTCGGTCGCGATCATCTTCTCGGCGGCGCCTTCGGAGACCTGTCCGCTTGACGCCGCGGGCTGCTACGGCCTGCGGCGCCCCGCGGCCGCCGACGCCAGCAGCGCGCCGGCCACCAGCGCGAGCGCGAGCCCCGTCGCGGCCAGCAGGTATCGATTCAGGTTGTCCCGCCGCTGCGCAAGGCGGGCCGTCTCGGCGGAGGTCCGGTCGTCCATCGCCTGAACGAAACGCTGAATCGGCAGCATGATCCGCGCCTTCGCCTGGTGGTAGGCGTCGGAATGCAGCAGGTCCCGCGCGGCCTGCAGATCGCCCCGGCCGACCGCCGCGAAGGCGTCGCGCTCCAGCGCGGTGAGCGCGTTCGATTCGTCCTCGGACTCCTCCAGCAGCGCCAGCTCGGCGGCGGTGAAGCCCGCGGCCTCCATGCGTGCGCGCAGCGCGACGGCGTCGCCGTCCGCCGGCGGGCGTCCGTCCTCCGCCGTCACCAGATCCCAGTACGCGAGGTGGTAGTCCCGCGGCCGCGGGCGCTCACCGTTGCGGATCGCCAGTATCTCCTGGAAGTACTGCCGATAACGCTCGTCCCCCGTCACCGCGTAGGTCCTGGCCATGCGGGTCAGGTCGTCGGAAGACTGCCGCAACTCGCCGGCCAGCATGCGCGCCGTCGCCTGCTGCTCCCGACTCTCGGCAATGGCGGCCTCCATATCCGCTCCCCGCCATGCGAGCACGGCGGAAACGCCGAGCAGCAGCAACGCCGCCGTCAAGACCGCCGCCAGCCCTCTGGTCATGCAACCTCCCCCGTCGCGAACGCGGGCAGGAAAAGCACGCCCGTTGGCGTGTTCACCAACCGCGCCGGCCGTATCAGTGCTCCCTGGGAACGTAGCGGATTCCCGAGAGGGAGAACCGCCACGCATGGGTCATTCGCTCGTCGGGAAGCCGCTCCAGGCGCGAGACGTCGTGCACGTTGTCGAACTCCGCCAGCACCGCGCCGTCGGCCAGACGGATTTCGACGCCCTGACCCGACAGCCAGGCCGTCGCGATAGCCCGGCGGCGATCGGGAGACAGGTCGACATCTCCGCCGAGCCGGGTAAAGAAAGCCTGTCTCAAGTGGTCAGGCGTCGCGTCGTTGGGAAAGATCGTGGTCTCGCTGCCGTCCGCCACGTCCACCACCAGCAGCCGCGAGAAACCGGCCCCGTCGGCCGCATCCATTCCCAGATTGTCCATCCCCAGATTGTCGAACATCAGGAACCGGGATCCCTCCAGGTGCAGGACGGCGTGCTGATCCAGGAAATCGCCGCGCACCAGCCGCTTCACCCGATGCGTCCGGCGATCCAGCACGGCGAACGCATGCACGTTTCGCAGCGACACCACCAGATCGCCCGGGACCAAGCCGTCCGCTCCGCCGGCGTCCTCTCCCAGCACGTCGATGCTGTTGAGGTGAAGCAGGTTGCATCCGTTTCCTCCCGTTCTCCGGAGGATACGTCGTACCTGTAGAGATTCCAGGACGGCGTCAAGCACGGAGAACTCTTCCTGCACCCTCCCGGCGCCGTCGATTACGCGCACGACGTCCATCAGTATCGGCGAGTGCGGACAATTCAGCTCGAAAAAAGCCGCGGCGCTGTTGCGCCTGTAGTAGGGACCGAACTCCATCGGCCCGGCGGATATCCGCTTGCCCGGGACCAGGGCGTCGCCGTCGGCCGTCAGTCGCAGCCGGTGGTGACTGTAGTCCCGCCGATACCAGACCGGACGGCCGTCCCGATCGAGGCGCGCGACGCCGCCGGCGTAAGGAAAGGATTCCATGTGGAAGACGACCAGCAGGTCGCCGTTCGGGTACGGGGACATTGCGATCACCATCGCGTCCTTGATGAACGAGAACCCGTATCGGAGCTCGTAGGGCAGGTCGTCGGGGTGCGCCGCGCGCGCGATCTCCTCAGGACGGTACGGCCAGACGCGGCGCACCTCGCCGCGGCCGGCGTACTCGACCGCAATGCATCCCGCGTGTCCGGGACAATGCTCCACGAAATGTCCCTCCCCCCCGGCAAGCAGGATCGGGTCGGCGAGCGCGCCCCCGGCGAGTCGGACGCGGCGCGTGTCCAGACGGTCAAGAGGGAACGCCGTGGGTTGCCACGTCCACATGAGCCCTCGAGGCCGGTCGGGGGAGTATAGACTGAAGGCAAGGTGGTTCAGGGTCCTGTAGGCGGACCGAATCGCATGGAAGGGAAACGCCTTGTAGTGTCCCGCCCAGACGCCGCCGGCGAACGCCGCCAGCGCGAGCGACGCCACGAAGAGCGCAAGCGGCGCTTTGCCCCCGGAACGTTGGTCACGCAGCTTCCCTTTCGGCTCGTTCATGCAAGCGGTCCGGCGGACCAGTATACATACAGCCCGTGGCGCGGGGTCCACACGGGCTGTATGGCGCCGGCTGTATCCTCTCTCCATGATTTCCCGCCGTTCGGGCCGTTCGCGCGCGCGGCGGGCGAGCCGGACGGCGACGCTGGCGGCCGGCATCCGCGCGCACCACTGGCGCTGGCACGGTGAACCGATCCTGGCCGACGCCTACGCGGTGCGGATGGTCTCGCCGTTCTGGCGCCTCGCCGCCGAGAACCGGCTGCTCAACTGGATCGTCGTCCACAAGGCGCTCGGGCCGTTCCGCCCGATCCATACCGAGAACGTCCTCCGGGCGCGCTACGCGGAAGACCGGCTCCACGAAGCGATCGCGGGCGGCGTCGCGCAGTACGTGATCCTCGGCGCCGGCCTCGACACGTTCGCCCTGCGGCATCCGGAGCTGGCCGGCCGTCTGCGGATCTTCGAGGTGGACCAGCCCGCGATGCAGGCGATCAAGCAGGACCGCGTGCGCCGGGTCCACGGCGGCCTCCCGCCGCACGTCGTCTTCGTCCCGGTCGATTTCGAGACCGACCGCCTGCACGAGGCGCTCGGCCGCGCCGGTTTCGACTCCAAGTCGCCGGCGTTCTTCTCGTGGCTGGGGACGACCTACTACCTGACGAAGGACGCCGTCCGCGACACGCTCGGCTGCATCGCCGCGGCGGCGGCGCCGGACAGCCGACTGGTGCTCGACTACAAGCTGGCCCGGCGCCTCGTCCCCGAACGGGGACTGCCTCTCGCCGACAAGCTGGAGCGGCTGGTCAGGCGGCTCGGCGAGCCGATGATCTCCGACTTCGCGCCCGAGGAGCTGCGCGCGGAAATGTCGCGGGCCGGCTTCGCGGAGCTCGAGACCGTGCCGCCGGACGAGCAGGCGCGGCGCTACCTGCAAGGCCGCCGCGACATGGCCGACCCGGCGCCGAACTTCGCGTTCGCGCTGTACGGCTGTTGACGGAGTACGATACGGAGTTCCCGTCGACGTTCGAGAAACGGGTCGCTGGACAGGTGGGGGGAAGGAGGCGGAGCATGAGCCGGACAGAAAACATGATCGTCGTCATCCAGTGCGCCGGCGGCAAGCGGAAGAAGGCGGGTCATCTGGAGGACGCTGGACGAAAGGTGCCGTTCGTCGCCGATCCCGCGAGCGCGCCGCCGAGCGACTCCGTCATCTACAAGCGCCCGGACGACGCCGCGTCCTCCGGACGCTCCTACCGGGACGTGCTGGAGGACTACAACCGGAACCAGCGGGAGGACAATCCCCTGGATCTGCTCCCCGCATCGGAACTCTACAAGAAACCCATCTACCAGGAACTCGCCAAACACTTCGGCGACAATCTGTATATCCTGTCGGCCGGCTAGTGGTATGTCACTTAAATAACTTTACATTTCGTGGGTCACGTGATATACCTTACGCATGAACGCCCCCGCTGCCCCGATGCTTTTGAGCGAGCAGGATCGGAACGCCTTGACGAAGTGGGCGCACAGTGCAGTTGCTTCTTGTCGCGTCGCTGCTCGCGCCAAGGCCTTGCTGATGGCCGGTGACGGCATGCCGAACAGCCTCATCGCAACCGCTCTCGACATCAGCCGGCCAACTGTGTTGATGTGGCGCAAACGATTTCTTGTCGATGGGCTGAATTCGGTGGGAACGGTGCGCGCTGGCCGAGGCCGGAAACCGGAGATCTCCGCTCGCCAAGTGCAGGCCATCGTGCATGCCACGCTGCACGATACGCCGCCGGGTTCTACGCACTGGAGTTGTCGATCGATGGCCAAGGCGGCCGGGGTGAGTCGAACGACCGTCCAGCGCATCTGGGACGCGCACGGGCTGCAGCCGCACCGCATCAAGACGTTCAAGTTGTCGACCGACACGGCGTTCGTAGAGAAACTGACCGACGTCGTGGGGTTGTACCTGAATCCACCGGACAAGGCGGTAGTGCTGTGTGTGGACGAGAAGAGTCAGATCCAAGCCTTGGATCGCACGCAGCCGGGCTTGCCGATGAAACCGGGCCGTTGCGGTACGATGACCCATGACTACAAGCGCCACGGCACGACGACGTTGTTCGCCGCGCTTGACGTGTTGACCGGCAAGGTCATCGGCGAATGTCATGGGCGCCATCGGCATCAGGAATTTCTGAAGTTCCTGCGGTGTCTTGACCGCGCGTTCTCTCGCGACCTCACGCTGCACGTAATCCTGGACAACTACGGAACCCACAAGCACGAAGCGGTTCGCAAGTGGTTGGCCGCCCACCCGCGCTTCAAGTTGCATTTCACGCCCACGGGCGCCTCGTGGCTCAACTTGGTCGAAAGCTGGTTCAGCAAGCTGACGCAGCAGCGCCTTCGGCGTGGCGTCTTTTGCAGCGTGCAGGAACTGGTCGCGGCCATCGACGATTTCTTGGCCCACCACAATGCGGATCCGAAGCCGTTCGTGTGGAACACCACCGTCGATGCTATCCTCAATAAGCTCAGGAAGTGTAAAGCTATTTACGGGACAGACCACTAGGGACTCGTCGCGGCCTATTACCTCCTGCCCTGTTACAACATCACCTTTTCCGCCAGCGCGGAAGGCTACCAGCGCCGGCGAAAGCGGGACCGCGGCTACCGCGGCTACCGCGACTTCGCCATGCTACCCGCGACGACTTCGAAGCATGTCGTGTTCCTGGGTGGGAAAGACTACGTCCCGCTCTTCCGGCGCCTGACGGACGGCGTCGCTCGGCGAACGGTGGTCTTCTATTCCGAAACCCCGCCCCGCGTGCCGGAACCGGAATACGAGCGTTACCAGTCCGCGACCGCGACCCGCCGCAATTGGTATTACGAGTGCGCGAAGAAGCTCGTCTCCGGCGAATTCACCGTCCGTTGACAAGCTGTATTTCCGATTCCCCGATCGCCCAGCAGGCCGTGGTGGAGCCCCGCGCGGCGCCGAGAGCGGTGAGGCGCGGGGCTTCCTGCGTGGGCTGCTAACTAACTGCGCTCCAGCCATTCGACGAACCGGGACGGCTCCTCGACGATCATGACGCGCACCACGCGCTGGTGCTCGTGCATGAGCTGCCGGGCGGCCTCGCGGGCGGCGTCCACGGAGGGGTACGGCTGCGCGGCGGCGGGCGCGTTGACCGCGCCGCCCCGGACGGTGGTGACGAGCCTGAACATGGCGTGGGCGCCGATCATACCATCCCCGCGCCGCGGCGGGCGCGGTTCGGGGACGTCACCGGCGGCGGCCGGGCGCCGGCCCCGCGAGCTCCCGCCAGCCCGACGCGCCCAGGATCAGATCGACCACCTCGCCGTAGCTGGCGACGCCGGCGTCGACCCGGTTCGCCTTCAGGTACCGGTCGTAGACGCGGTGGGCGTTGCGCCGCACCGCCGGCGCCACGTCGCGCAACCGTTCGGCGACCGCGCGCAGGTCCCCGGCCGGGCCGGGGGCCAGGCCCGCATGGACGCGGCGCCGCTCTTCCTCGCCGAGATGCCGCGTCACGCGCGGCAGGAGGAACAGCCAAGCGCTGTAGCGCGCCGCGTCGTCGCCCGCCAGGCAGGTCAGCCAGCCGACGAACGAAGCCTCCGATTCCGCGGCGAACCCTGCGAGATGGGCCCACTCGTGCGCGACGACGTACGGCCGCTCGAACGGCAGCACGGTCTGGTTAACCAGGACCTCCAGCGAGAACGGACTGATCATCCCGTCGATCCCGGCGCGGCGGAAGTACGGCGTCAGGAGCGTCGGCTTCGGGACCGCCGCCGCGGCCGGGCGGGAGGCGCCCAACCGGCGCTGCACGCGCTCGAACGCGCCGCCGAGCCGGGCCGGCAGTTCGCCGAGCGCCGGCCAGGCGTCCCGATGCGCCGCGGCGTGGAGCGCGTCGAGCCGGCCGGCCGCCTCGATCGCCAGCGCCCGCAGCGCCTGCGGCGTGACGCGGCCCGGATCGTGCCCGAGCTGCGCCGCCAGCGGCTCGCGGCGATAGTTCAGCCCCCACGCCAGGAGGAAGACCAGATAGACGCCGGCGAGCAGCGTGACGGCGTGAAGGCCGGCGGCCAGCGCGATGCGGCGCCGGCCGCCGCGGACCGTCGGCCCGGCGGCGGCCGCCCGCCGGAGCACGACCGCCCACCACGCGCAGAGGCCGACGGCGGCGCCGGCCAGCAGCAGGTCGAAGAGGGCGATCGGGACGCGGCTCGTGAGCGGCGCAATCACGTCCCGCGCCGCCGGGTACAGGCCGCGCGAATACAGCGCCTCGACCCACCGGGCCGGCGTCGGGAGCACGGCCAGCAGGCCGGCCGCGGCGACGACAGCCGCCTGTACGCGCATACCGGCCATTGTGCCACGCCCGCCGCGGCGGCGGCGATGATAGACTGCGCCGGATGGCGCGCAGCGAGACGAGCTGGGGCCGGTCGACCGTCGCCACGGCGTGTCCGCTCGACTGCCCCGACACGTGCAGTCTGGCGGTCTCGGTCGAGAAGGGCCGGGTCGTGAAGATCGACGGCTCGGAGCGCCACGACGTGACCGGCGGCTTCATCTGCGGCAAGGTGCGCCGCTTCGGCGACCGGGTGTACAGCCCGGACCGGCTGCTCCGCGCGGGGGTGCGGACCGGGCCGAAGGGCGAAGGACGGTTCCGGCGCGTCGGCTGGGACGAGGCGATAGACGTCGTGGCGAAGAAGATGATCGAGGTCCGCGACCGGTGGGGCGCCGAGGCGGTCCTGCCGTTCTCGTACGGCGGCTCGAACGGCCTCGTCACGCAGGACACCGCCGACGCCCGGCTGTTCCGGCGCTTCGGCGCCAGCCGCCTGGCGCGGACGGTCTGCGCCGCGCCCACCACCGCGGTCAACGCCGCGCTGTACGGCCGGATGCCGGGCGTCGCCTATCCGGACTACCGGCATGCGCGGCTCATCGTCGTCTGGGGCGCCAACCCGTCCGCGTCGAGCATCCACCTCGTGCCGCACGTGCGCGCCGCGATGGACGCCGGCGCGGCCCTGGTCGTCATCGACCCGCGCCGCACGGGACTGGCCAAGCAGGCCGACGTCCATCTGGCGGTCCGGCCCGGGACCGACGTCGCGGTGGCGCTGGCGCTCCACCGGTTCCTGTTCGAGAACGATCTGGCGGACGAGCGGTTCCTCGCCGCCCACGCGCGCGGGGCGGACGCGCTTCGGGCGCGCGCCGCGGCCTGGACGATAGACCGGGCGGCCGACGTCGCCGAGCTCGATCCGGAGCTGCTCGAACGGGTCGCCGAGCTGTACGCCGAGACGTCGCCGGCCGTGATCCGGTGCGGATGGGGGCTGGAGCGGAACCGGAACGGCGGCAGCGCGGCGGCGGCGGTCATGGCCCTGCCCGCCGTCGCCGGCAAGTTCGGCGTGCGCGGCGGCGGCTATTCGATGAGCAGCTCCGCCGCCTGGCCGCTGGACGAAGAAGCGTGGGTCGGCGTGAAGGAGCCGGAGACGCGGCTGGTGAACATGAACCGCCTCGGCCGGGCGCTGACCGATTATCGCGACCCGCCCGTCCAGTTGCTGTTCGTCTACAACTGCAATCCGGCGGTCACCATGCCGGACCAGAACCGGGTGCTGCGGGGACTCGCCCGGGACGACCTGTTCACCGTGGTCTTCGACCAGGTGATGACCGACACCGCGCAGTGGGCCGACGTCGTCCTGCCGGCGACGACGTTCCTGGAGCATTACGACGTCGCCCGAAGCTACGGCTCGATCAACCTCCAGCTCGTGCAGCCGGCGATAGAGCCGGCCGGCGACTCGCGGCCGAACACGGAGGCGTTCGCGGCGCTGGCCAGGCGGCTGGGCCTCGACGGCGGCGGGTCGCCGGAGACCGACCCGGAAGCGCTGATGCAGGTGACCGGCGCCATGCCGGCCCCGGTGCGCGACAGCCTGCTGCAGCACGGGACGGCCGCGCCGACCGGTCCGGCGCGGCCGGTGCAGTTCGTCGACGTCTTTCCACGGACGCCGGACGGCAAGGTCGACCTGTTCCCGGACGCGCTCGACGATTCCGCGCCCGAGGGGCTGTACGCCTACCGCGGCGAGCCTTCGGCCGAGAACTATCCGCTCGCCCTGATCTCGCC
Source organism: Vicinamibacterales bacterium (assembly GCA_965203565.1). Lineage (GTDB taxonomy): Bacteria > Acidobacteriota > Vicinamibacteria > Vicinamibacterales > UBA8438 > JAAXGX01. The sequence goes on from OZ241896.1 coordinate 12,849, forward strand.
CGCGAGCGAGAAGACGATCAACTCGACCCTCGGCGAGCTCCGGACCCGGCCGGCGGCGCTCCGGATCCATCCGCACGACGCGAAGAGGCGCGATCTCGACGACGGCGACACGGCGTGCATCTTCAACGCGCTCGGCGAGGTCCACTGCCCGGTCGCCCTCGACCGCGACATGAAGCCGGGCACGGTGGGGCTTCCGAAAGGGTTGTGGCGCAGGAGCACCATGAACGGAGCGACGGCGAACGCCCTGGTCGCCGACTCGGCGACCGACGTCGGCGACGGCGCCTGCTTCAACGACGCGCGGGTCGAGGTGACGCGCGTGGTGACCGCCGCGCTCGGCGACCGGAGCATCGCGATCCGGACGACGCAGCCCGCGCGCACGCACTGAGGGAACCGAAGATGGCGGACCATGAAGCGGGCGGCGCGGGCGGGCGCACCGTCGACTGCGCCTTGTTGCGGAAGCGGTTGCCCGGCCTCGCCGAGCCGCCCTGGCCCGGCGAACTCGGGCAACGGATCTACGCGAACGTGTCGGCCGAGGCGTGGCGGCTCTGGGAAGAGCGGATGAAGATGCTGATCAACGAGTACCGCCTGATGCCGTGGCAGAAGGAGGCCCAGCAGCTCGTCGCCCGCCAGATGGAGGAGTTCTTCTTCGGCGAAGGCGCCGCGCCCCCGCCCGAGTACGTCCCGCCGCCGGCCGAATAGCACCGTCCACCTTCGGCCGCAGCATCGGGGATACGGAGCATGAACAGGAAAGCGCGCCGTGGCGCGTTCCTGACGCTTGCGGCGCTTGCGGCGTGCGCGTGCGGCGACGACGGCGACCCGTCGGCAGCGCCGTCCGAACCGGTGAATCCGGCCCGGCGCATCAACGTGGTCCTGGTGTTCGGCGGCAGTTTGACGCTGTTGGCCGATTCGTACGTATACGGCGGCTGGCGGTGCCAGGGCTGCGTGCGGCCGCTCGAGCGGATGCTGCGGGCGGCGCGCGGGCCGGGCGTCGCCGTCCGGAACGCCGGGCGGCATGCGGAGTCGTTGCAGACTGCTGCCGGCCGGTTCGAGCGGGAGATCGGCCGCGCTCCGAAGGCGGACGTCGTGATCATTCTGGAAGGCACGAACGATCTGCTGGAGCCGCAGGGTTCGCTGCGCGCGTCCGCGGTCGCGGCGTCAAGCGCGTTGGAGCGGATGCTCGACCTTGCCGCCGCCGCGAACGTCACGCCGATCGTGGCGACGATTCCGCCGATCCGGGAAACCAGCCGGAAGCGGAACGGAGAAAGCACGGCGGACGCGTCGGCGGCCGTGTCGATTCTCAACGGCCGCATCCGCCAGATCGCGCAGGCGCGCGGGATTCCGCTGGTGGACGTTGAACAGGTCATACGGACCGGCGATTGCCCCGGAACCGATGCCCTGCCGTGTCTGAACGCATCCGGCTACCACCTCACCGAAGCCGGCTACGCCTTGATCACGCACGCATTCTTCAACGCGATTCAGGACTTGCGGTAGCGCACGCGGGCCGGCCGTTCAATCTGGCGCGCGGAGCGGCGGCGGAAGGCGGCGGCGCGCCCGGCGCATGCGACCGGTCCGATTCGATGAGCACGCCGGTCGGACTGACAGGTTTTGTCAGTAGCCCGTGTTACACGTGCTGCGCGCCGGCGGATGCGGCCGGCCGGCGCGCCGTTCCGGACCTTTGGCCGCGGATTCGGAGCAAGCGTGCATCGCATCGCATCGTTCGTCGTCGTCGTCGGGTTGTTCGTGTTCGCGTCCACCTTGCCGGCCGGGGCGCAGTCGATCCGGGAGTCGGCCGAACGGCTGGCGCGCCGGTCGGCGTCGGTCCAGCCCGGCGCGCCCCTGGCGTTGCGCGCCCGGTCGATGGTGCGGACGTGGGCCGGCGTCGGCCTGGTTGCCGGCGGGCTGGCCATGATGTTCACGGGGCAGGATGAATGCGAAGTGACCGGCAACCTGGCGACGATCGAGCCGTATCAAGATCCGCGTGTTGGATACGTGGCGCTTGCCGGATCGAATCTTCGAGGGGAACGGATTGAAAACCCGGAAGGCTGTGCGTTTCACTTCGATCTGACGGGAACGGTAGGGCTTCGGAGCGTGGATACGTTCATTACCGGAGGCGTGGAGCCGTTTACGGACGGTTTTTGGGTCGGATACGGCGACGGGCGCCCGATCGAGCGGATACAAGGCGATGTTGCCGTCGATTCGGTTCGGCCGAAGTTTCGCTTGTGGGGCGGCGCGGCGCTTGTCGCGGGCGGCGCGTTGCTGGCCACGGTCTGGGCGGATGCGCCGGTGGACGTGTCGGGCGACGTGCGGCAGGTTCGCGTGAGCCGCACGATCGGCTGGTAGCTTCGAGGGGCGCGCCGGGGCGGAACTCTGGCGCGCCCGGCGCGCGGGCCGGAAGGGACGGCGATGAACGGCAGGGACGCGAAAGACTTGCTCCTCGGCGTGGCGTCGATTCTGGCGGCCGTCTTGCTGGCGTCGGCGGCCGGGTGGATGCTGGCGGGCGAGGTCGGCGCGGCGACGGCGGCCGCGGCGTGCGTGTGGGCGTGTTGCCGCCGTCCGGATCGGTATGGCTACGGGCTGGCCGTGGTCGGGTTCGGGCTGTTCGGGCTGATCGGCGCGGGCGTGCAGTGGGCGGCGGCGCTTACGCCGTGGCTGTTGGCGTTCGTGATACTGGTGTTGCTGTTGGCGTAGCGGCGCAGTTGAAGCGCGTGGTAGACTGTCGTTCGTCCGTCCCGTTCGACTCCAGGAAAATAGAGCTGACGAGGACCTGGACCAATAAAGCGTGTAACGGGTCAGGGGCGCCCGTGGCGGGACGGCGCGTGAAGGCCGCGCAACGACGTGCAGTCGGGGCGCGGCCTTCGCTCTGTCTGGCGTCCAGGCGCGTTCGGGCGGCGCGGCCGGGGCTGCCGAATCGGGCCGGCCGCACGTCGCGCCCCGGCGCTTGGCGCGAACCTGCTACCCTTCGCGGGCGCGCCCGGATCGCGGGCTTTGGACGCATTGAAACGCGCATCGGATCGGGCCGGGGCGCCCGTGGGGGGCGCGCCCGAGGCGCGCCCGTGGGGGGACTCGGGCGCGCGCTGTGAGGGCTGCGCCGGCGCGGCGGCGCGAAGGCGTTGCATGCGAGCGGGTTGTGGCGCGCCCCGGCCCGATCGGACGCGCCGCACGCGCCCGGCGCGTCCGGGAACCAAGCGGTCAACTTGCCGTCCGCGCGCGCGGGGTGAATCGTGTCCCGGTACTAGCTAGCGGTCCGGTCGGCGATCGAGCCAGCCGCAGTACCGATCCCACGCCGGGATGCAGAGCGCGCCGAGGAAGGCGACGACCATGATCGCGAGGGTGTCGAGCAGGTATTCCACGCCGGCACTATACCATGCGCAGCGGTCTGTTGCCGTCCGCGCGCGCGGGGGTAAATGTTGGAGTGGCTGATCGGGGCGTGGGTGATCGCGTGGTTCATCAGCCGGGATATCGATCCGACGTGGCTGTTGTTCGGGCTCGGCGCGGCGTTGTTGTTCGGGCATTGCTCGGCGTGAACCTCGGCCCGGGCCCGGGCTCCGGAGCCCGGGCGGCCCGCTCCGCGAAGCGCGCATCCGGAGCCCGGGCGCCCGACGTCCTGATCGCCTTCCGATCGCTCTGCAGGTAGTGCATGAACATGCATTCCGCCGCCCGTTTTCGCCTTCCGGGCTGCATATCGGGCCGGCTGCAGGCGAAGGTCGGCTGCGCTTCGCGGGGGGACTGCTTCCGCACGGGCTGGAAACCGTCAACGAATCCGGGGTTGTTCGGGCTGTCGGGCTTGCTCCGGACCTTGCCGGGCCGGGGTTGTCATAACGACCGTTATCGGACGCTGGCCCGGCACTTGACCGGCGCGCCGGCCCGCGCGTAGCCTGCACGCATGGACAACTCGATGAGTTTCGTTCGGATCGGGTTGCTGGTTCTGACCGGCGTACCGTCCGCAGTTTATGGCGCCGTTTTCATTCTGCCGTATGACGTGGTGGCGGCGGATTCGTTCTGGCGTCACGATGGTTTGGCGATCTTCGGGGGGCTTTTCGCCATAACCTGGCTATCGGGCGGGCGGCTGTTTGGGCGGTGAACCGTTCGCGCGCGCGAAGCTCGGTTCGGGTAGTCGGCCATCAGGAAGGGAAGCGCGGCCCGCGCGCGGAAGGCGCCCGGCCGAAGACGGACGGTGCGTGCACGCGAAGGCTTGCCGACAACCCTGGCAAAGCTTCAATGAGGCCGGCCGGCCGCAACCCGAATCCTGCCACGCCGACCGGCGCGCCGTCACGGGCGGTGGTCAATACCATTGGTCCGCGTCGCCAAAGTACGGGTATTCGCTTTGCCGGTCGGCGCGCAGGCGGCGGCGCCGCGACCGGCGCAGTCCGAGTTGGCGCGCCCGGCGCCGCACGGCTTCCGGCGTGCGCATGATCGCAAGGCCGATCTCGATCGCCGTCCGTCCGTCCGCAAGGCCGGCCCGCAGCACGACATCGTCGCGCGCCGTCCAGCGTCGACCGCGGTGGTGGTTGATCGTGAAGCCATACCCTTCCACGATGGCGCCGGTCCACATGAAACATGCATTACACCGTAGCCCGTGCCTAGAGAGGCGGTGCGGTTCGTCGCGAGGTCTGACGTTATGTGTCGCCACTCCGCCGCACTGCACGCACGCCAGCGATGCGCCGCACTGCACGCACGCCGGCGCCGCCGGCGCTTCCGCCAGCGGCCAGAGGCGGCCGCACGCGGGACACTGCGCCCAGACTTCGAGCGGAGGGTGCACGTCGGGTTCGCGTGCTTCGGGCATGCGGAAGGCAGCCTATCACGCGCGACGACGTCGGCGCCGGCGGCGCGGAACGGACAGCCCAAGCGCAATCAGCCGGTGCAACACGGCGTCATGACTTCGGCCGATGGCGCGCGCCACGTCGCGGGCCGTGCGCCTAGCCGCACGGCCCGCCCGAATCGCTTCGTCTTCGTCCGCAGTCCACGCCGTTTCTTCGGGGGTCAGTTTTCGATGTCGCCAAGGGGTCAGTTTTCACTGTCGCCTGACAGCTGATCAACGACAATTATTTTGGCCGGTCGTCGAGTGGAAATGGCCACGTGAAAAGGGACCCCAGTTTCCGTCAACCGGTCAATCGATGGCCTCCTTGGAGGAAGAGTGTTTCCGGGCTGTCGGACGTGATCCGCCTGGGTGACCGTGGCGCAGCCGGCGTCCAAGGCCGTCAGTCCCGCGCAGCGGGGGCGGAGCGCAGCGACGCGTCTTGACTATGGCGTTGGGCAGTCTCGCCCCCGGCGCCGCCCGCGAGAAGGTGCGCGTCGCCCACGCCCTGGCCAAGTTGCCGCTCATCGGCGCCGCGATGCAGCGCGGGCAGGTCTCCTACTCGAAGGTGCGGGCGCTGACCCGCGTAGCGACGCCGGAGAACGAAGCGGCGCTGCTCGACCTCGCTCTCGCCGGGACGGCGGGGCACGTCGAACAGGTGACGCGGGCGTGGCGGCGGGTGGACCGGGCGGCGGAGATTGCCGAAGACGGACGGCGACACGCGCACCGGGAGCTGCGGACCTGGGTGGACGACGACGGGATGGTGGTGATTCGGGGACGGCTCGCGCCGGAGGTCGGAGCGGCGGTGCTGCGGGCGCTCGACGCGGCGAGCGAACAGTTGCGGGCGGAGGCGGCGGACGCTCCGGAGGAAGACGTGCCCGAGGCAGCGTCGGAGCAGCGGCGGGCGGACGCGCTCGGCCGGGTGGCGGAAGCGGCGCTGTCGGCGCAGCTGGATCCCGGGACGGCGGGCGACCGGTACCAGGTGGTGCTGCACGTGGACGCCGCGCCGCTGGCGTGCGACGCGGCGGCGGCGCAGGGGGCGGATCATCCGACGTACGTTCCCGCGGGAACGTCCTCGGTCGTCCTACCCACAGCGGCCGGCCGCGCTGCGGCAATCCGCCAGCCGGGAAGCGACAACGCGGCAGACTTCGGCGACCCGCAGGGTGCGGCCGGCGACTCGGTGGACTCGGCGCCGACGGACATCGCATCGACCGGAGAGCACGTTCCCGCGGGAACGCGCCGGCCGGTGGGAGGCGCTGAAGGGTCAGGTCCCGACGCCGCTGTTCGCGTCGCGCATGGTCAGGCGGTGCTGGAGGACGCCGGCGGGCTGCGCGTCTCCGCGGAAACGGCGCGACGGCTGGCGTGCGACGCCGGGCGGGTCGTCATGACCCACGGCGTGGCCGGGCAGGTGCTCGGCGTCGGCCGGAAGACGCGCACGATCCCGCCGGCGCTGCGCCGTGCGCTCGCCGCGCGGGACCGCCGTTGCCGCTTCCCGGGCTGCACGGCCCGGCGTTGCGATGCGCATCACGTCCGGCACTGGGCGCACGGCGGCGCGACCCGGCTCGACAACCTGGTGCAGCTCTGCCGGCGGCATCACCGGGCGGTGCATGAAGGCGGATTGCGGGTGACGCTCGACGACGCGGGCGCGGTCCGCTTCACGCGGGCCGACGGCCGGCCGCTGCCGGAGGTTCCGGAACCTCCGCGCTGGACGGGGGCGGCGCTGGCGCCGGTCGACGGGCGGCTGGCGGCGGCGGGGATCGCGATCGGGCCGGGTGCGGCGACGCCGGCGTGGACCGGCGAGCGGCTGGATCTCGGCTGGGCGATGAGCGTGCTGTGGCGTCCGCGCGCGAGTCCGACCGGGGCCGCGTCGGACGGGCCGCCGCCTCCGCCGGCGTGAATGCGGTGATGGGACCGGCGCTGCTCGTCCGCGAGCGGAGGGACCGACGTTTCCGCCGACGCCGCCCGTGCCCCGCGGGCGCGCCGCCGGCCCGCTGCTGCCCCGAACTCGCCGCTGGCCGCTCTCGTGACGCCCCGGACGGTGTCAGCGAGCCGAGCAGCCGATCTCAATCCATGGTGAGCTGAACCGGCCAGAATAATTGTCGCCAAGCGGCCAAAGTAGTTGACGCTGAACACACGCCCCCGCGCGGCGGGCGTCGAGAGCGCGGTCGGCGCGGTGCTGGATGCGTTGGCGACGTGTGAGACTGCCCGTTTTCCTCTGGAGGACGGGTTGGTCACGGACGCGCAGGTTCGGCGTTTACGCGAGAAGAGGACGGCAGGGAAGACACTGGCGGCGGCTGCGGCGGCCGGGATGAACGAGCGGACGGCTCGGCGCTGGCAGCAAGGGGCATTACCGTCGGCGGCGCGTGCGCCGCGGTCGTGGCGCACGCGGGAGGACCCGTTCGCCCGGCGTGTGGGCGTCGGAGGTCGTGCCGCGGTTGGCTGCGGACACGGACGGACGGCTGCACAGCCCGTGGTGGAACCCCGCGTCGCACCAAGCAAGAGCGGCGAGGCGCCCGGGAAATCGCCGTTTCACAGCCCGTGGTGAAACCCCGCGTCGCACCGAGACGGGCGGGGCGCCCGGCTGACAAGGCGTGAGGAGGGAGCATATTGGCCATATTCGACCGACGAACAACGCAGTTCAGCCGGGATGCGGCGCCCGTCGAATGCAGCGGGGATTTTGCCACGGGCTGTTCAGCGCCGGCGGATCCGGGCCGCCAGATCCGGCGGCGCGCGGAACACGTTGTCCCGGCGTCCGACGCGCCGCCGTTCGAGCCATTCCAGCTCCGCGAGCCTGAACAGGTCGGCGCGGGCGGTGGCGTAGGCGACGGCGTGACTCGTCCTGTGGGACCGGGTCGTGTACTCCGCGCCCGGATGCCGCAGCGCGTGGGCGAGCAGCGCGAGCTGACGATGGTTCAGGTTGGACGACCGCCGGAGCATCCGCTCGACCTGCCGCACCTGCTCGGTCTTCGTCCTGACGTACTCGTCCAGCGCATCGAGCGCCCGCAGAATCACGTCGATCTGGTGCACGATGAAATAGGTCAGGTCGTTCCCGTCGGTCTCGGTGTGCAGGAACGCCCGGGCGTACTGCGCGGGGGCGTCCTTCAGAAACCGGCTGATCGACATGAACTCGACCATCCAGTAGCCGCGGCGCAGCATCGACCAGTAGAACAGGGCGCGCGCCGTGCGCCCGTTCCCGTCCTCGAACGGGTGGTCACAGGCAAGCCAGAAATGGAGCACGATCGCCTGGACGACCGGGTGCAGGAACGAACCGTCGCCGAGACCCTCCTCCGCGAACCGGACCATCGCGTCCATCCGCGCCGGCAGCGTCTCCGCCGGCGGAGGGACGTGCAGGACCTGCTCGCTGCGGGCGTCGACGACCTTGACGCGGGCGTCGTCGGGAAGCTGCAGGCGGCCCGCGGCGTCCGGAGCGCCGAGCGTGTCCCGCGTGACGGTGGCGTGCAGCGCCAGCACCGCGGCGGCGGTCAGCGGCCGGTCCTTCATCTCGCGGACCGCCTGCATCGCCCGGTAGTTGTTCAGGATCATCCGCTCGCCGCGGGTCCTCGGCGGCCGGCCGGTGCGGAGCATGCGGGTGGCGGCGGCCCGGGTGGTGGCGGCGCCCTCGAGCTGGCTCGAAGTGATCGCCTCGCGGATCAGCGAGTCGATGATGAACCGGTCGCGGGTCTCGCGGTTCACCACCTCGTCGCCGATCCCAATCCGGCCGTGCGCGCGGCTGTCGATCCGATGCAGCGCCTCCTGCGCGCCGTCCGGCAGCATGAAGCTGAACGGGCGCCCGCGGACGTCGCGCAACGGCAGCAGGCGCGACAGGCCGACGCGGGACAGTTTAACGCCGGTCCACCACTCCGCGCGGGTCAGCCCGGTCGGCGGATCGCGCCGGCGCAACGCGTCCCAGTGGAGATAGCGCCCGCCGACAGTCGGGCGCACGCCGTGCGCCACCAGCGCCGGCAGGCGGTCGCTGTGCCGTTCGAGCAGCGTCCTGAAAGGCGCCGGAGTCGCCGGGCGTTTCATGCGCCCCGATCCTCCATCAAATTCAAGAAAATTGATGAATACTGATGAATGTACGTCAACCGCTTCTGAGAACTGTTTGGCCAGGAAGAGATTCAAAAACTCTGATGAAATCGTATCATGATTCATCAATTAAATAGAAATTGATGAATCATGACATAGCTGTTCACGGGAAAACGGCGCGGGGACGCAGCCTCGGCGAGAGCGCGTCATGCAGTGGAGCTCGGGTCAGTACTTGCCGATCGCGTCGAAGTCGATCTCGACGGTCGGCTCCGGCTCCTGAGCCGAGAACTTGATGAAGCCGGACTTCGCCAGCCGGATCAGCTCCCGCTGGAAGGTGCGCGTCGTCACGTTTCGGTAGACGCCCGTGACGTACGGCGCCTGGATCAGAGCGGAAAATCCGACCTTTCTCGACGGCTCCTCCGCAAACGGATCGGTCGGTTCCGTCTCCTGCAGCAGGAACTCGAGGAGTCGGTATTCACGCTGGTTGATGACGCGGCGGCGCTTGCCCACCCGCTGGCTCAACGCGCGAACCAGGGTGGTCCGGTAGACGACGCGGTTCAGCTTCGTCTTGATGAAGTTGTTGATCCCTTTCAACTCGGCCGCGAATCCTTTGACTCCGAACGCCACGAACGCGTTCAGGTCGAACGGCCGAGCGCTCCGGCTCCGTTGGAGCAGCCGCCGGTACTCGTCTCCGCGCCGATAGAAGTAGTTCGACAGGCCATAGAATCCGAAAACGTTGTAGCCTCCCTGATAGAGGATGCCGGCCTCGACCAGTCTCGACACTCTCCCGTTGCCGTCTGATCGACGAGATGGGAGACGTCCGGCGGGGGGGCGCCGCGATGCACGCCGCCCAGCGCCTCCGTTCCCACGACGACGGGATGGGTCCTCAACTGTCCGGGAACGTTGTCCCGCTCATCGGAGCCCTCCGTGATCAGTTTGTGCAAATGCAGAATGTCCGAACGCCGGAGCGGGGGAGTCTCAGGCCCGAAGCGCTGTCTGACCCAGTCCTGGGCGACGCCGGCGTTCCTCACCTGCCGCTGCTCCGCCGAGGGGTTCGGGGACTGCGCCGGGTCGCCGGACAGCAGATCCATTTGCTGCTGCACTTCAGCTTCGGACAGCGGGTTGCCTTCGAGGGCGGTCGTTCCGTGAACGGCCCGGACGCGGTTCAGCCTATCGAGCTGCGTCTTCCAGTCGGGCGGCAGCACCAGATTGAGCGCGGCTTCCTTGAGGGCTTCGATCCGGATCAGATCGGAAGTCAGATCGCCCGGTTGGAGCCGATAGTCGAAACGAAATTCCCGCCAGTCCATCAACTTTCTTGACCGGTTTTTTGACGCGTCTTCTGGATCATGTAAATTGCTATTTATTCAGCAATTTATCACGTTTTATCTTCCATGAGAAATGTTTTTTGACACGTTGTTTGACATGGAAAAACGGGCGGCCGGACGGCAGTCACCAGGGACGTGCGCCGGTCGGGCGCCGGCCGTCGGGCGCGCCGTAACCGGGCTGGACCGGCCCGGGGAATCGCCGTTCAGCGCCGGCGGATCCGGGCCGCCAGATCCGGCGGCGCGCGGAACACGTTGTCCCGGCACGTTTCTTGACATGCAAAATGGACGTTCCTGCCGAGCGGCTTGCGGGCGGCGGTAGCGGCGGAACGCCGGCGGCGGCCACGACATCCTGCAAGGCTTCGGAGGCCGGGACCATATCGAGGGCGGACCGGGTACGGACTTCCTCATCGGAAATCAAGGCGAAGATCTCCTGTTCGGCAACGAGGACATGGATATTCTGTGGGGGGGAAACGGAGTTGATTTCATCTTCGGCGGGCCGGGCGACGACGTCATCCATGGCGGAGCCGGCTCCGATCTCCTGTGGGGCGGACCCGGAAGGGACACCTTCGTGTTCAGCTCCAATCACCCCGGCGTCGACATAATCATGGACTTCGAGCTGGGGGATCGCATAGACGTTCGGAGCGTGGACGGCTTTACGGCCGGCAACGCAGTGCACGAAGCGGCTCCGGACGACGACGACCTGTTCACGTTGAACGCCTTGCTTGCAAAGAGCCTCCATTTTCCCGATGCTTTCCCCAACGCCATTGCAGCGGGAAGCGTTCTGGTGTACGTGGCGGGAACGGATCCTCTCGACGCGGTGAGACCGGATCCTGCCGCAGTGGCGATCATCCTGAACGGCGTGTTTGAAAACGACGTCCTGAACAATTCCTACATGACCGATTGGGATGGCGGCGCGTGGATTGCGGCCGGCGCTTGACAGCCCGGCCGCCTGGTGCAAAAGGCGTGCGGCTCACGCCGGGTCGCCGGCGATTCGGCGAAGCGGGCCGCTCGCCGCGAGCAGCGCGACGCCGGCGGCGGCGACGATCAGGCCGATGGCGCCGAACAGCTGCGGCAGCGGCAGGCGCTCGATCAGGCCGGCCACCAGCCCGGCCAGCAGGTTGCCGAGCGCCGAGGCCATGAACCAGATCCCCATCATCTGGCCGACGAACCGTTTCGGCGACAGCTTCGTGACGCCGCTCAGGCCGACCGGACTCAGGCAGAGCTCGCCGGTGGTGTGGAAGAAGTAGGTCACCACCAGCCACGCCGGGCTGACCCCGCCCCCCTCCGCCGCGAACGTCGCGCCCCACGCCAGCACCAGGAAGCCGATGCCGAGCTGCGCCAGCCCGCAGGCGAACTTGACCGGAATCGACGGGTTCCGCGCGCCGAGCCGCAGCCACAGCGCCCCGAACGCCGGCGCGCAGACGATGATGAACAGCGGGTTGACCGATTGCAGCCAGGAGGCGGGCGCCTCCCAGCCGAGCACGGCCCGATCGGTCAGCCGTTCGGCGAACAGGTTCATCGACGAGCCGGCCTGCTCGAACCCCGACCAGAAGACGGCGGCGGCGGCCACCAGCACCGGGATGACCGCCACCCGGCGGCGCTCCCGCCGATCGAGCCCGCCGAACAGGAAGATCCAGGCGAAGTAGGCGACGACCACCCCGGCGATAGTCACGCTCGCCCCCTGCGCCACGCCGAGCAGCGACAGCCGCAGCACGCCCGCCGCCTGCAATGCCGCTGCGGCCGCCGCGACCGCCGCCGCCGCCGCGGTTCCGGCGATCAGCGTGCGCCTGGCCCGCGCCCGGTCTTCGGCGGACTGCGCGCGCAGCGTTCCGGCGTCGCCCAGCCGCCGCCAGCCCCGGACGTACTGCGCCACGCCGAGCAGCATCCCGACGCCGGCGGCGCCGAACCCGAGATGCCAGTCGATCCCTTCCCCGAGATAGCCGCAGACCAGCGGGCCGGCGAACGCGCCGATGTTGATCCCCATGTAGTAGATCGAGAACCCGGCGTCGCGGCGGGCGCCGCCTTCGGGGTACAGGTCGCCGACCACCGCGCTCACGTTCGGCTTGAGCAGGCCGGAGCCGAGCACGATCAGCGCCAGGCCGAGATAGAAGGCGGCCAGGGTCGGGACCGCGAGCGTGAAGTGCCCGGCCGCGATGACGATCCCGCCGTACAGGACGGCGTTGCGCTGCCCGGTCAGCCGGTCGGCGATCCAGCCGCCCGGCAGCGCTGCTGCGTAGACCGCGAAGGTGTACAGGCCGTAGATCGCGGTGGCGGAGACGTCGGTCATCCCGAGGCCGCCGCGCGCCGCCTGATCGGTCATGAAGAGCACGAGGAGCGCCCGCATGCCGTAGTAGCTGAACCGCTCCCACATCTCGGTGAAGAACAGCGTCGCGAGACCGGACGGGTGCCCGAACCACCTGGCGTCTTCTCGTTGCATGCTCATGCCGCCGCGCGCGCCGAAATGATAACGTGAGCAGCGCGCCGTCCGCCCTCCCGACCATGCCCCTCGACGAATACCGCCGCAAGCGCGACTTCTCGAAGACGCCGGAGCCGCACGGCGACGCCGCCAGGCGCCGCCGGACGGAGGCGCCCGCCGCACGGCGGTTCTGCGTGCAGAAGCACCTGGCCAGCCGCCTGCATTACGACCTGCGTCTCGAGCACGGCGGCGAGCTGCTCTCGTGGGCGGTCCCGAAGGGGCCATCGCTCGACCCGGCCGACCGGCGGATGGCGATCCGCACCGAGGACCACCCGCTCGCCTACGGCGACTTCGAAGGGGTGATCCCGAGCGGCTACGGCGCCGGCGTCGTCATGCTCTGGGACTGCGGCGCGTGGACGCCGGAAAGCGGCGACGTCGACGACGCGCTCTCCAGGGGGGACGTGAAGTTCACGCTGGACGGGTACAAGCTCAAGGGATCGTGGGCGCTCGTCCGCACCCGCGACCGCGACGGCGTCCCACCGAACCGGCGCGGGCGGAACTGGCTGCTGATCAAGCACCGCGACGCCTGGTCCGGCGCGCTCGACGTCACCAGTTTCGCCCCGCTGAGCGTCAAGAGCGCGGGCGACTTCGACGACATTCTGGCCGAGGAGATGCCGGCGTCGTGGCGCTCCGGCCGGCCGGGCGCGGGCGGCGCCGCCAACCCGCGGCTGCTCGAAACGATTGAACGCGCCGCGCGGAAGATCCGGAGCAAGCGCCGATAGCGCCGCAATGCCCGGTTCGTACGCCGTCCGCCGCGCCGCGCTGCTCGCCGCCGGCGCCGCCGCCTTCGTCCTGCTCGCGCTGCTCAACGTCGGCGGCTACCGGTACGGCGTGTCCGATCAGGCGTTCTACGCGCCGCTGGTGCTCCGGAGCCTCGACTCCGACCTGCACACGCACTTTGCGCCGATGCTGGCGGCGCAGGACCGGCTCTTCGCCTTCGACGACTGGTTCGCGCCGGTGCTGCGCGCCGCCGGCGTCTCGGTGCCCGACGCCTTCCTCGCCGCCTACCTGCTGACCCTGCTGCTGCTGTAGGCGCGGCGGTGGCGATCGGGAGCGCGCTGTACCGGACCTGGTGGAGCGTCGCCGGGCTGGCCGCCGGGCTGACCCTCCGCCACCGGATACCGGACACGGCGGTGAACACGCTGGAGTCGTACTTCCACCCGCGCCTGATGGCGTTCGGGCTGGGGCTGGCGGCGGTCGCCCTGCTGCTCCGCGCCCGGACCTGGCCGGCGCTGGCGGTCGTCGCCCTCGCCTTCTTCGTGCACCCGACCACCGCCGCCTGGTTCGCGCTGTGGGTGCTCGCCGCCGCGCTGGTCGCCGAGCGCGGCGGCCGGCGGCGGCTGATCGGGGTCGCGCTGGCGGCGGTCGCCGCGGCCGCCGCCGCCGTGCTCGGACCGCTCCGCGATCAGCTCGTCGTCATGGACGACGCGTGGGTCGGCGTCCTGGCGTCGAAGGATTACCTGATGGTCCAGGACTGGCCGCCGCTCACCTGGGCGGCGCACCTGTCGGTCGCCGCCCTCGTCGCCGTCGTCCACCGGTACCGCCGGGCGCTCGGCGCCGCGTCAGCGCAGGAGACCGGTCTGGCGGTCGGCTGCGGCGTCCTGCTCGCGGCGTTCCTGATCTCCGCGCCGCTGTCGGCGGCGCGGGTGGCGCTGGCCGTCCAGGTGCAGGCGAGCCGCGTCTTCTGGCCGCTGGACGTCTTCGCGAGCTGCTACCTCGGATGGCTGCTGTTCGAGAGTCCGCTCTGGCGGAAGCGGCCGACGGTCTGGAGCCGGGCCGGCGCGCGGCGGGCGGTGGTGGCCGCCGTCGTCGCGGCGGCCGGCGCGCGCGGCGGCTTCGTCACGTTCGTCGAGCGCGCCGGCCATCCGCTCGTGCGGACCGGCCTGGCCGCGACCGAGTGGAGCCGCGTCGTCTCGTGGGCCGCCGAGCAGCCGGCCGGCGCCCATTTCCTGGCCGACCCGGGCCACGCCTGGCGCTACGGAAGCAGCCTGCGCGTCAGCGGGCGCGACGTCTACCTCGATGCGGACAAGGACGCCGGCATCGCGATCTACTCGCGCGACGTGGCGCGCGACGTGGCGCGGCGGCTCGCCGACCTCGGGCCGTTCGACGCGCTCGACCCGGTGCGCGCCCGCGACTTGGCCCGGCGCTACGACCTCGACTACCTGATCACCGAGCAGACCGTCGACCTCCCGCTGGTCCGGCGGTTCGGCCGTTTCGCCGTCTACGACCTGACGGCCCGTGGTGAAACCCGCGGGGCGCCGAGACGCCCGTAGCGCAGATCGGCGCGCCGGCCGTCGCCGAGCGCAGAGTCGTCATGTTCCGACGCCCGCCGCATATAATCAGCGCCACGGAGGCGCCCGAATGAGAAGACGAGTTTCCCGTGCGTCGTTGTTCGTCGTCGCGATGGTCTGGCTGACGCCGGCCGATCTGCTCGGTCAGGGCGGGCGAACGACTCCGTGGGGCGACCCCGACCTGCAAGGGACCTGGTCGTTCAAGACGACCACGCCGCTCCAGCGGCCCGAGAGCCTGGGCGACAAGGAGTTTCTCACCGAAGAAGAAGTGGCGGCGCAGGAGCAGGCCGCTGTCGAGCGCAATCTGGAGCTGCTGCACGCGCCGGCCACGCGGACGACGGCCGGCGGCGACGTCGGCGCCTACAACAACCACTGGCTCGACCCGGGCACGCGGCCGACCGGCCGCACCTCGATCATCTTCGACCCGCCGAACGGACGGCTGCCGGCCCCGACGCCTGACGGCAAGCGGCGGCATGCGGCCCACAACGCGGCGTACCGGCCGACGGGGCCGTTCGACTCGTGGGAGGACCTCGAGCTGAACGACCGCTGCCTGTTCTGGCTGGCCGGCCCGCCGATGCTGCCGACCTTCTACAACAACAACTTCATGCTCCTCCAGACCCCGGACCACGTGGCGCTCCACGTCGAGATGATCCACGACGCGCGCATCATCCCGCTGGACGGGCGTCCGCATCTGACGACCGACGTCCGCCAGTGGCTCGGCGACGCGCGGGGGCGCTGGGAGGGCGACACGTTCGTCGTCGAGACCCGGAACGTCCGGCGCACCGAGGCGAACGCGAGCACGGGATTCGGCGACGCCATCCTCCTGCGCGTCGCCAACGGCCGCACCGACGACACGATAACCGTCACCGAACGGTTCACGCGGCGCGACGACGGCGCGCTCCACTACCAGTTCACGATCGACGACCCCACGCAGTGGACGCGGAGCTTCTCGGGCGAGATCCCTCTCACCGCGCTGCCGCCGGAGGAAAGCCTCTACGAGTACGCCTGCCACGAGGGCAACTACGCCCTGGTGAACATCCTCGGCGGCGAGCGCGCGAAGGAGTAGTCAGTCTTTGTCGGCCGCCGGCAGGATGACGCGCTCCAGCGTCAGCAGGGTCGCCGTGTTCCGATGCATGCCTTACCAGCCCGTGGTGGAACCCCGCGTCGCACCGAGAGCGGTGAGGCGCCCGGCTGACAAGGCGTGAGGAGGGCGCATATTGGGCATACGCAACCGACGAACAACGCCGTCAGGCGGGATGCATCGCCGCTCGAATGCAGCGGGGCCTTTCACCACGGGCTGTTACAGCACGCCGGGAAAGACCGCGCGGCGGGATTCCGGGTAGTCTGCGAACTTCCGGCGGTACCACCGATGCCGCCAGACGGCGCGCGGGATCAGGTTGGCGGCGGTCCAGACCGCGAACGACAGTCCCGGCAGCGACCAGCTCATCAGCGCGAACCCGGCCCACTCGACGATCTCGCCCGTCAGGTTGGGGGACGAGACGTACTGGAAGGCGCCGCCGCGGGGGACGACGTACTCGCCCGGCCTCTCGGCGCGTTGCCGGGCCAGCTGGTAGTCGGAGACGACGTTCAGGGCCGCGCCGAGCAGGAAGGCCGCGGCGCCGGCGAGGAAACGGGCGTCTGCGAACCAGTCGTCGGGATAGTCGGCCACGCGCGCCAGGAACCAGCCGAGCAGCAGGCCGTTGACGACGTTGAACACGAAGGACGAGGCGCAGATGGGCCAGGGAAGCGGGCGGCTGTGGCGCTGCGCTATCCACGGCCAGACCAGCGTCCGGTGACCGTAGTGGAGCACCCACGCGGCGGCCAGCAGGTCGCCGGCCGCGTGCCGGTCAGCCCCGGCGAGGTAGACGGCGGGCAGCACGCACAGCGCAGGCAGCTCCATGACGAACCACCCCCACCGCGGGTCGACGCGCGGCCCGCGGGGATTGCCGCCCAGCCGGCCGACCGGGTCGTTGCCGGTCAGGCCGGCGACGAGGGTCGGCAGCGCGAGGGCGGTCCATCCGACGACGATCAGGCCGAAGAGGTCGTCGCTCACGCCGGCGATCCGTCATCCGCGCGCATGGAAGCCGCTCGCGGCGGTTACTGCGACGCCTGCGCCCAGCCCCGCACCGAACGGCGCGACTGGATGCGCCACCCGGCGGCGGTCTTGACGTAGGTGTCCTCGTAGTAGCCGGAGAAGACCGGGGCCGGCGGGCGCTGTTCGACGTTCATCAGCATCCAGTAGCCGCGGCCCCTGGCGCCGTCGGCGGTCGGCTCGATCAGGATGCTGGCGTTGTTGTGGGTGAGCGTCGTCGGACCTTCGCGGTCCAGCAGCGGCGTCACCCATGCGGTGAGGCCCTCCACGCCGGTGTGCACGTCGCCGCCCCCGGTGGTGTACACCGCGTCCTCGGCGAAGGCGGACAGGAACAGCTCCTTGTCGCGAAAGTCGAGCCCCTGGTTGTAGCGGGCATAAAGCTGCTGAATCTCGGCGAGGTCCGCGCCGGTCAGCGTCCCGGCGGCGTCGGCGCGGTCCTGCGACCAGGCTTGGCCGCCGGCCAGAGCGGCCGCGAGTACGGCGCCCGTCGTCAAGGCGTGCAGTTTCCGCATGGCGTGCTCCCTTCGTGGTTCACAGTCAGTTAAATCGATCTGCGGTCAAGGCCGGTCAGCGGCCGATCGGCGACTCCAGCGCGGCCCGCCGCGCCGACTCCGCCTCGGCTTCCAGCAGGTACCCTTCCCGCACCAGCCTGTCGACGGCGCCGTTGAACCGGCTGACGAACGCGTCGTGGTCCGGATAGAGCGCCGCGAGGGTCTCCCGGCCGAACGGGACGGTGCGGCCGAACAGGAAACAGAAGTTCCGGATGCCGCCCGCGTCCCCGTCTTCCTGCATGGCGTTGCGCCGCCCGTCCAGGGTGGCGGTGGGCGCTTCGAGTTGCGGCAGGCGGATGCCGCCGCGCGCGTTCCCGAACCGGTCGCGCACGATCGGGTCGTCCGCCGCCGGATCCCCGATTGCGAGCGGCGGCGACTGCGGGGGCGCGACGCCGTCCCGCACCCAGCGCACGAGGGCGCGGAGCGCCGCCTTCGTCACTGCGCCGTGCGGCGCCGCGTTGACGGGCGTTGCGCAGCCGGGGCCGCTGTCGGGCGGCGAAGCGTCGCTGACCACCCAGCGCGGGATCTCGGCGTGGGCCGCGCCGGCGATCTCCCACCGGCGCAGGCGCGCGTGCGGCGCCTGCCGCGCGAGATGCGACCGCAGGACGACCAGGTCGCCCTCGGCCTGCACGTCGAGGACCGGTGCGCCGGCGTCGGTGCGGACGTGCGCGCCCGCCGGCATCGGGTCGGCGGCGCCGGTGAGGCGGTCGGCGGTCAGGCCGGCCGGCGTTCCGCCCCGGCTGTGGATCAGATAGCCGTCCGGCAGGCCGGTCCGCGGATGCACCGCGTTGACGTACGTGACGAGACGCATCGCCGACTGCGAGCGGCCGGCGGCGATCACGTGCCGGATCGCGAAACCGTCCAGCGGGTGGACGACCGGCGCGACGTCCGGACCGCCGGCCGGCGCGGCCTCCGGCGTGCGGCGCAGCGCCCGGATCGCCTGCGAGAAGATGTCGTACGAGAAAGCGTCGCCCGGGTGCGCCAGCGGCCGGTACCGGTCGGGGTCCCACGCCTTCAGGCCGGTCCGCGGCGCGTTGACGCCCGCCGACTGCGCGCCGACGCCGACCCAGACGTACCCGCCGCGGACCAGCTCCGCCTCCAGGTGCGCATAGTCGGCGGCGGTTTCGAACATCGGCGAGACGTTGAGCCACTCGACCACCGCGACCCCGTTGAAGTCCGCGGGGTCGGCCGGCCGGCGGACGAGCATCCGGACCGTGTACGCCGCCTCGCGCGCCGGCTGCGCCTCCCACCGCCCGTCGATCTCCCAGCGTCCGACCTTCGAGTACGATCGCGCCGTGCCCGAGAGTAGCCGCTCCTCCTCCACGTAGCCGGCCGGCAGGTCGCCGGCCGCCGTCCCGAACGGCTCGCCCCGGGCGCCGCCGGTGACCGGCGCGCTGATCGCCGGCTGCGCCGCCTCCTGCGCGTGCGGGAGCGCGCCGCCCCAGAGGAGCGTGAGGAGCATGAGGAGTGCGGCGATTCCGCTTCGCCGTCCTGTGCGGCCTGCCGCCATGGCTGGTTCTCCCGGCGCCGTCAGCGAGGAACGGCGCGCCGGCGCAGGTTCGGCGACTCCATTCGCGTGTAGTCGTCCGGCACGGTGAACCGATCGGCCGGGACGTACGCGTTCGTCACGCCCGTGATCCGCTGCACGTGGAACGTCCCGTCGCCGCCGGTGCGGTGTTCCGCCAGGATCGGAGTGAAAACCGATTCGGGAAAATAGAACCACGTCTCGGCCACGAACGCGCGCCCGGCGTGCGTGTCGACCTGCCGCAACCCTTCCAGCTCCAGTCCTTCGACCACGCGCGTCCCGAGCGCCTCCTGACCGGGGCCGACGCCGAGGTTCCCCACGGACCTTGGGGGACGATTTTCCCCGTCGGAAAACGGGGGGACCACGCTGGGGAAGCCGGGGCCTCTGACTATCGCGCGCTTGAGCGACGGATCCGCCACGATCCGCACGCCGTCAGGGTGATGGATTTCGAAGAGGGCCTCCTCTCCGGCCGGGCGCCGGTCCCAACGGATGCGGCCGTCCGGGCTGACGTGGTGCGTGCCGGTTTCCCTGATCGTCTCCGCGACCGCTCCCGCTCCGGTCTCCTGCTCCAGCACTATCTCGTAATGGACTTGCAGCACGTACAGGTCGTCCGGCGCCTGCGCCGCCGCCGTCTCGATTGCGGCGCCCACCGCCGTCACCGCCATGGCGGTCGCGGCGCCTGCGGTCCTGCGCTGAGCCGTCATGCGCTGCCCTCGCGGAGTTCCACCACGGGCTGCTGAGGCTCAATGTATCACGGCCCGTCTCGGCGCGACGCCGGGTTCCCCCACGGGCTGCTAGAACCGGAACAGATACTGGAGCTTCAGGAAGACGGCCCGGTTCGTCCGCCGGCGCTCGGCGGCGTAAGGCGGGCGGTCGCGCTCCCCGCGACCGAAGTCCCAGGCGATCCGATCGGCCTGCTGGTGGTGGTCGTCGTAGCCGGCGTAGAAGACCGTGCCGGCGTTGACGCGGTAGGTGAACAGCACGTTCAGGCCGAACGTCCTGTCGAACGTGTTGTACTCGCTGATGTTGCGCACCCGCAGCCGTTTCGTGAACTGCCAGGTGGTGAGGGCGCGGAAGATCCGGACGTCGAACACCTCCGCATCGCCGCGGCGCGGGTCGGTGAACCGGTTCGTGTCGATGTCGATCACCGACTTCAGCCGGGAGATCGGCCGCAGGTCGATGGTGGCGGAGACGCCGGTCTCGCGCCCCAGGTACGGGCGGCCGGGATCGAAGAAGATCTGGCCGCCGCGGCGGTACTCGACGGACAGGCCGACGCGCCGGCTCGCGTCCGTCCGGCCGAAGAGCCGGAAGCGCGTCTTGACGAAGTCGATCCCCGCGTACCGCTCCAGCTCCCGGTCGAGGTTCGTGGCCACGAAGCTGTTGTTCGCGAAGGCGAAGTTCAGCCCGGCGCCGACCGCTTCGTCCTGCAGCGCCCCCGCGAAGTCGTAGTTCCGCAGGTAGTTGAATTCGGGCCCCCACCGCTGGAGCCACTTCTCCGGCCACCAGACGTACGCGCCGGAGGCGGACAGGACGCGCTGGTCGGTCCGCTGCACGAAGCCGGCGTCGGTCCGGAAATCGGGCGACAGCTCGTACGCGCGCAGGGTGTAGCGCAGGCCCCGGCCGCTCCTCCGGAACTCAGCGTCGAGCAGGCGCCCCCGCCGCTGCGCGCCGCCCGGGTCCCGGTGGCGGGTCCCCATGGCGCGCACGCCGGCCGAGTGGTTGTCGCCGAGCCGGAAGTTCGCATCGAAGCCGGCCAGCCGGCTGTGGCCGCCGGGCAGCTCGCGGCCGGTGAAGACGACGCCGACGTGCGACTCCGCGTAGAGGTCGTAGCGGACGCGCCCCACGAACGTCCGCGCCGCGTCCTCCGGCGCGTTGCCGACAGGGCCGCCGGTGTCGGCCACGGCGCCGTCGTCGGCGTACATCGCGCCGATCGTCGTCCGTCCGACCTTGCCGGTGAGCTTCGCGCCGAAGCGCGGGTCGACGATCCGCCGCGTATGCACGACCGTGATCGGCCCTTCGACGTCGAAGATCTCCGCGCCCTCGAGGAAGAACGGCCGCAGTTCGGGGTAGAACAGCGCGAACCGCTGGTTGACCTCTATCTGCGGCAGGTCCGACTCGATCTGCGAGAAGTCGGGGTTCAGCGTGACGTCCGCCGTGAGGTTCGACGTCACCCCGTACTTGACGTTGACGCCCGCCGCGGCCTGCGGGTCGCCGTCGGCGAACGCGCCGGTCGCGCGGTCGAGCGCGCCGAACCGGGTCGCCGTAACGGTCGGGAGGATCTCGAGGTTGCGGCTTCTCGACAGGTCGGTCATCCCTTCCAGGACGCCCATCTGGGGCATGAAGCCGGCGACGTCGCGCGAGATCGGGGACCAGAGGACGATTTCGTCCTTGCCGCCGATGATCCGTGCGATCTGCAGCCCCCACTGGTGCGGCGCCCCCGGCTCCCGCCGCGGGTACCGGATGCTCTTGAACGGGATGGCCATCTCCGCGGTGAACCCGTCGTCGACGATCTCGGCGGCGGTCTCGAACAGCACGTCCCACGACGCGTCGCCGCGCGGGACGCCCTCGCGGCCCCGGCCCAGGCCGCGCGTGTTCAGGACGGCGTCGCCCTGGACGCCGTACCCGTTGACGGTGAAGACATACGCCCGCTGCCGGTCGAGGAACGGATCGAGGTAGACCAGCAGCAGGTCGTCCTCGAACGTCTCGTCGCGGTCGCGGCGGTTCGCGCGCAGCATGCCGGGGTCGGCGTAGTGCGCGTGGAAGCCGAGGTACAGGTTGGCGCCGTCGTACGCCAGGAAGACGTCGCTCGCTTCGGTCGCCGGCTCGCCGTCGAGGGGGCGCCGCTGGAAGAGGTCGGTGACGTGGGCGGCGCCGCGCCAGACGGCGTCGTCGAGCCGGCCGTCGATGACCGGGGCGCGGCCGATGCGCGGCGGGCGGATGCGCCGACCGGCCGGGGCTTCCGCGCCGGCCGTCGGGACGTCGTCCCGCGGCCCGGACCGGGGCGGATCGTCCCGCGCCGTCCGGGCGCGCGCGAGGTCCGGCCCGGCCGCCGCGGCCAGGCAGAGCGCCGCCGCCGCGAGCGTCGGCCGGCGGAGGGTCTGGTGTCGTATCCGGATATCCTTCATAATAGACGGCGCTGCGGCCGACGAAGCCGCACCGAACCGAGGAGGCAGCCACGACAGCGTTCAAGAGCGGCTTGCTGGCAGTTGTCCTGGGGTTGGTCCTGCAAGCGCCGACGGCCGGCGCGGCGCGGGCGGCCGAGCCCGATCGGCGTCTCGTCAGCGCCGCCGCGGCCCAGGACCGGGACGCGGTGCGGACGCTGCTCGGCGCCGGCGCGGACCCGGACGCGGCGCGGGCGGACGGCGTGACGGCGCTGCTGTGGGCCGCCCACTGGGACGACCGGGAGATGGTCGCCCTGCTGCTCGGCGCCGGCGCGGACCCGGACGCGGCCGAGGACCACGGCGTCACGCCGCTCGCGCGGGCGTGCGAGAACGCGAGCGCGGGGATGGTCGAGCGTCTGCTGGCGGCGGGAGCCGATCCGAATGCGGCGCAGGACAACGGGCTGACGCCGCTGATGATTGCGGCGCAGACCGGGAGCGTCGCGATCGTGACGACCTTGCTGCGCCAGGGCGCGGACCCGAACGCGGCCACCGCAGAGACCGGCGCCACGGCGCTGATGTGGGCGGCCGAGGAGTCGCATCCCGACGTCGTGCGTGTGCTGCTCGACGGCGGCGCGGCCGTCTCCGTCTCGACCACCAAGGGATTCACGCCGCTGATGACGGCGGCGCGCCAGGGCGACGTCGAGCTGGCCAGGATCCTGACAGCCGGCGGCGCCGACGTGAACGAGACCGGGCTGGACGGCACGCACGCGCTGCCGCTCTCCATCCTGTACGGCAATTTCGACTTCGCGCTGTTCCTGCTCGATCGGGGGGCCGACCCGAACGCCGCGATGGGCGGCGTTCACGCCCTGCACGCGGCGGCCGGAAACGTCGGCTCCTGGCTCAACCACTGGAGCCGGGAGCACGGCGGCAGCGGGCTGAGCGAGCGGTTCGGCAACCCGGGCCTCGGTCCGGACGGCCGGCTCGAGCTGGTCCGCGCGCTCCTCGGCCGCGGCGCCGACCCGAACGTCCGGATCGCCACCTCGGCGATGATCATGAACTACATCGGCTATCCCAAGAAGGGCGCCTTCGAGCCGTACGCCTGCGGCACCGGCGACCTGCGCGGCGCGACGCCGCTCTGGGTGGCCGCCTTCGGATCGAACGGGAGCATCGGCCAGATCTTCGGCGAGTTCGCGCACGTCAACCGGGCCAACAGCAGCGCCGAAATCATCACCGCGCTCCTCGACGCCGGCGCCGACCTGCAGATGACCACCGACGACGGCACCACCCCGCTGATGGCCGCGGCCGGGCTCGGTCCGTCCACCTACACGCCGCGCGAGCCGCGGGGGCTCCGGTCGACCGGCGGGGAGGAGGCGGTCCGGGCGCTGCTCGCGGCCGGCGCCGACGTCAACGCCGTCAACGAGGCGGACTTCACCGCCCTGCACGGCGCGGCGTTCCGCGGCCTGAACGAGATCGTGCAGCTTCTGGTCGACAACGGCGCGGAGATCGACGCCCGCGACTTCCGGGGACGCACGCCGTTCCGCCTGGCCGAGGGGTCGAAGCAGTCGTTCCAGTTCCAGTCGTGGCCCGATACGGCGGAGCTGCTCGCGAGCCTCGGCGCGGACGTCCGGCTGGGGATCCCCGGCACGCTGCAGGAACGGGCCGACCGCGACGTGGCCGAGTAGCCCGCGGCCGCATCCGTCAAGCCCCGCGCCCTGCGGGGCCGCCGCGTCACGCCGCGGGGCTGCCGCGGCGCGCCACCGCCAGACCGGCCAGCACCAGCAGGCCGCCGCCGATCTGCGTCGCGCTCAGCGCCTGGCCGAAGACGATCCAGCTTGCGGCGGCGGTGATCACCGGCTGAATCAGCAGGCTGACGGTGGCGAGGCTGGCCGGCAGGTGCGCCATCGCGTACGCGATCAGGCCCTGTCCGCCCAGGTGGGAGACAAGCGCGAGCGCGGCGACCGACGACCAAGCCGCCGCCGTGCTCGGGACGAGGCGCTCGCCGCTCGCCGCCGCAATGCCGAGCAGGCCGGCCGCCGCCGCCGTGCTGGAGTACGCCATCAGGTGCGCCACGCCGAAGTCGCGGCGCAGCACCTTCACCAGCAGCAGGTACGCGGCGTAGAAGCAGGCGGTGAGCAGGCCCAGCGCGTCGCCGATCAGCGGGCGCCGGCCGAGGCCGACGTCGACGCCCATCAGCACGCCGGCGCCGGCGAACGCGGTTCCGGTCCCGGCCGCGAACGTCCACCCCAGGCGTTCCCGCAGCCAGACGTAGCCGACCAGTGCGACCAGGATCGACGCGAGGTTGGCCAGCAGCGTGGCGTTGGCCAGCGTGGTGAACTCGAACGCCTTGTGCCAGGCCGCCAGGTCGCCGGCGAACGCCGCGCCGGGCAGCCAGAGCAGCGCCGTCCGGCGTCTTCCGCGACCTCCGGCGGCGGGCGCGCGGGTCCGCGCATGGAGCCACCAGAACAGGGGGGCCGCCAGCGCGGTGCGCCAGAACGCCGCCGCGATCAGGCCCAGCCCGCCGCCCGGCAACTGCCGCTCGGCGTCGAAGGCGAACTTGGCGAAGACCGGCGCGAGGCCGATGCCGCCCGCCCCGAGCAGCAGCGCGATCAGGGCTTTCCGCCGGGTCGTCACGCCGGCAGCATACCGCGGGGCTCCACCACGGGCGGCTAGCCCCGGGGGCCGGGCAGCTCGTCGGACGGGTCGGGGAACCAGACGCGCGACAGGTAGTTGAGCGCGATGGCGACTCCCTGGCGTTGCGGCATCGTCGCCACTATCGGACCGGCGACGGCGGCGAAGAACCCGAGGCCGCTGAGCCAGCCGGTGATCCGGAACCCGAAGTAGATCGCCGCGATGCCGAGCAAGATCGGGATCCGGTCCATCACGATCCAGAACAGCCAGATGTCGCCCTGGTTGCGGAGGAACACCAGCCCGCAGACGGCGCACCGCGGGTGCAGCGTTATCCACCGCACGAAGAGGGCCCCCTGCCCGCAGTGGGGGCAGCGCCGCCGCGCCCCCCGCCAGAGCGTCGGCAGCAGGCGCGGCGCCGCGCCGATCGGGGCGGACTGTTCAGGACCTCGACGCCGTGAAGGCGATGAGGGGGGCATGCGTCATGAAGTCGTCCCAGAACGGGTCGTCCCGCTCGGACGGCTCGAGCATCGCGTCGACCCAGCGGAAGTCGTCGAACCCGGCGTCGCGCGCCGCCGCTTCGTAGGTGGCCGGCGCCAGGTAGTAGTTCTCGAACTCGAACGACCGATCGTCGTGGTTGGTCATCCGGTACCGGATGACGTCCCCTTCGCGCGGGGGGTAGTCGCAACTCCGCTCCAGACCGTACTGCGCCGTCTTCGCGCCGGGCCGGGGCGGATTCCGCACGTTGTCGTTGAAGCCGACCAGGCGGCCGCCGCGCCGGAGCGCGCGGTGGCCGGCGGCGAAGAAGCCGTCGATCTGCGCCCGGGTCCGGGCGTAGTTCAGCAGGTAGATCATCGTGACGACGTCGACCGGCTCATCCGGCGTGAACGCCGCCGCATCCGCGCAGACGTACCGGCAGCCGATCGGGTCGGCCCGCTCCTCGGCCTCGGCCAGCGCCACCATCTCGCTGGAGACGTCGACGCCCGTCACCCCGGCCGCCCCGATCCGCTTGAACTGCCGGGCGTACACCCCCTCGCCGCACGCCAGGTCGAGCACCGTCCGCCCGCGCAGGTCGCCCAGCACCGTGATCAGGGTGTAGCGCTCGACGTAGTGGCGGAACAGGAGCCACTTGGACGCCTGGTACTGCGCGGCGATCGAGTCGTACATCTGCGGCTGCGTCATGAAGGGCTCCGTGCGTCGGTCCGGACTCCCGGCGATCTTACCGCGGCCGGCATCCCGTCCGCCGACGGCCGGGCGCCGGCCGGGCTCGCGGCGGCGCGGGGCGGGTGACGCGTCAGACGTCAGGACGAGGCGCCGGTCCCGCCCACCAGCGCGGGCAGGACGGCGCCGATCTCGCCGCGCGCCACCAGGTCGGCGACGCCGTCCAGCGGCGTCGGTTCACGGTTGACGATGATCAGGCGGGCTCCGGCGCGCCGCGCTGTTCGGGGGATGGAGGCCGCGGGTTCGACCACCAGCGACGACCCGGCCGCCAGCAGCAGATCGCACGTCTCGGCCGCCGCCTGCGCCCGCGCCATGACGTCGCGCGGCATCGCCTGGCCGAACGAGACGGTCGCCGGCTTGAGCAGCCCGCCGCACGGCCGGCAGCGCGGCGCCCGTTCGCCGTCCGCGACGCGCCGGCACGCTTCGTCGAACGGAGTCCGGTCGCCGCACGTCAGGCAGACCGACTCGGCGGTGGCGCCGTGCAGCTCCAGCACCTTGCCGTCCGGGAGTCCCGACCGCTGATGCAGCCGGTCGATGTTCTGCGTGATCAGCGCCGCGAGCCGCCCCTGCCGGTGCAGCTCGACGAACGCGCGATGCCCGGCGTTCGGCGCCGCGTCGCGCATCGCGGGCCACGCAGCGACCTTCTGCCGCCAGTACTCCGCCCGGCCCTCCTCGCTCGCCAGGAACTCCTGAAAGTCGACCGTGCGGTTGCGCGCCCACACCCCGTCCGGACTCCGGAAGTCCGGCACGCCCGACTCGGTCGAGACGCCGGCCCCCGTGAAGCCGACGATGCGCGACGCCCCGGCGATCAACTCGCGGCCGGCCCGCTCCTCGTTCATGCCGGAATCCACCAGCCCGAATCGAGCGCAGTCTTCAGCGGCTCTCCGCAACGAATCAGCACTACTTGCCTGGTCTGGCCGTGCAGATGGATCCTGCCGGATCTGAACCTGTCTCGTTGCCGCCTGTGAACGCCCCGATGGGCCAGCACCGGAACGAATGGAAACGGCGTTCCTCCAGGGAGGAGCGCGTCAGCGGCGGACGCTCCGCTCTGAAGCTGGTCGATGACCTCGGCCGCCTTGAAGCCGCCGCTCTTCATTTCGATCGGCGACACCCAGGACGCCTTGCCCTCCTTGCCGATGAACAGATAGTCACATCGCCTCTCACCGCGCAGCGCCGGCTGAAGGTCGCCGCAATCGAGATCGACGACGATCCGCTGGGTTGGCGCGCCTTTCATCGAAACCGCGCATCCGTCTTTCTTCAGCCGACCGACGCGGCAGCGGTTGACGATTTGACGGTGCTCCGCCTTGATCAGCTCCGTCACCCGCCGTCGCCTTCCTGCGCACGATTGAAGATCTCCGCGCTCTGGTTGTACAGCGTTTCGCTGACGTCGTCGTAATCGGTCGGATAGAGGCCGGTTTCGGCGTCTATCGTAACTTCTTCGACAATCGATCCCTGCGGGCGTCTGTTGCGCTTGAACAGCCATGCGCCGACCTGATCCGGACGCAGCGCGCAGTCCGCTTCGGCGAGATCTCTCCGCCGGGATTCCGGTACGTCCGAGAGTCGCACCAGATTCCCGATCTGTTCGAGGAGCCATTCGCTGTGCGTCGTCATGACGACGCGGATGCCGGCGCGCACCAGCCGCGCCATCTCGCGGGCGAACGCAGCCTGCATGGCGGGATGCAGGTGCGCTTCGGGCTCTTCGATGATCAGGACTTCGCCGCGGCTGACTACGTGGCGCAGATACAGCACCACCGGCGCCAGTTCCGAAACCATGGACGACGTGCGCATGAGCGGCAGGTCGTCCTTCCAGCCGCTCGGACGATAGGCGAAGCTGGGATAGCCGGTCTCCGAGCGTTCCAGGCTGACCGCGCCGTCAAGTATCGTTTCTTCGAGCCTCTTCGCCAGGTCGATCTCCATCCTCCGGCGTGTCCGCCGCCGTTTTTCACTCATCGCGATTAGCTGGTTGAGGAAGTCGGCCAGGACGCCGGACAGCATCGGAATGCTCCCGGACGGCCGGAGACCGGCGGTCGTCGCGCTCTGCACCAGGGCGCCGACCACCACCTGGTGGCTGTGCATGACGCCTGTGCGATCCGCCGGCAGATAGTAGGCGTCCTGAAAAACCGGTCGAAAGTAATTCACGAACAGTCGACCCATGATTGCTCCGAACAACCCCGCGAAATCATCCAGGCCGTCCAGGCTGTCCGGCTCCAACCAATCCCGGGCCAAATCAGACAGGAGTTCCCGCACCCGCACGTCTATCGCCGCCGAATCGATTTCGGCGATGCTCCCGGAGGGTTGGTCCTCGCTCCGGCTGAGCGTGAACTGATACCGTCCGCCGCGTTCCCCGTTCCGGGAAACGTGCAAACTGACGCCGGCTTTGGCCGCCTGACGCCGCACCAGATCGCCGAGGCGGTCGACCCCGTGGCACCGGCGTAGTTCGTCGCCCAGAAAGCGGTTGACGCCGACAGGTCGCTCGAAGCAGGTCCTGACGTAGGCGGCCACGTCCGCTGGCGGGGGCTTTTCGCCGGCGCCTTTGGAAAGCCAGTCTTTCAGACTCTTGCGTATCGACGCGCCAGGTTGCGCCGCCAGCGATTCGGGACGGCCGAAGCGCCAGTGTCTCAGCAGCCACCGGCGCGCGGTCGGCCCACCAAAACATTGATGCAACGCATACAGCAGGATCGCCAGGTACGACTTGCCCGTGTTGCTCGGCCCGACGAATACCGTGAGCGGCCGGACATCCACGCTCGCCCGGACAATCGGGCCGAAATTCTCGACGTCAAGGCGATAGCCGTCTCCATCGATCTCGGCGGCGTCCGCTTTCGTCATCGGTTTTCTCGCGCGTCTGACGGGAGAAACCATATCGCCGGCATGCGCGGGCGTCAACGCGCATTCGTCCGCGCGGGCGGCGCCGCGGTAAACTCACGCCATGGCACTCACGCACTATCTCACGCTCGGCGATTCGGGCCTGCGCGTCAGCCCGTTCTGCCTCGGCGCCATGACGTTCGGCGAAGACTGGGGGTGGGGCTCCTCCGTGGCCGATTCGGAGGCGATCCTGGCGCGGTACTTCGACCTCGGCGGCAACTTCGTCGACACGGCGAACGCGTACACCAAGGGGCACTCCGAAGCGATCATCGGCGACTACCTGCGCAAGGGCGGCCCCGGGCGCGACCGGGCGGTGATTGCGACGAAGTTCTTCGCGAACCTCTTTCCGGGCGATCCGAACGGGGGCGGCGCCGGCCGGAAGTCGCTGACGGCGGCTTGCGACGAGTCGCTGCGGCGGCTCCGGACCGACTACATCGACCTGTACTGGATGCATCTGTGGGATCGGTTCACGCCGATCGACGAGACGATGCGCGCGCTCGACGACCTCGTCCGCGCCGGCAAGGTCCGCTACGTCGGGTTCTCCGACACCCCGGCCTGGAAGACGACGCAGGCGCAGGTGACGGCGCGCTTCCGGGGATGGACGCCGCTGGCGGCGATCCAGATCGAGTACTCGCTGATCGAGCGCACGGTCGAGGGGGAGCTGATGCCGATGGCGCAGGAGCTCGGGCTGGGCGTCGCGCCCTGGTCGCCGCTGCGCGGCGGCGTCCTGACCGGCAAGTACACCCGCGAGAACGCGAAGACCGCCAGTCCCGGGCGCGGGCAGCGGGTGACGGAGCACCTGAACGAACGGACGTTCGTCATCGTCGACGAGCTGGTCCGGATCGGCCGGGAGCTCGACGCGGCGCCGGCGGCGGTGGCGCTCGCCTGGGTGCAGGCGCAGCCGGGCGTGACGTCGACCATCATCGGCGCCCGCACCCTGGAGCAGCTCGATCAGAACCTCGCCGGCCTCGACGTCACGCTCGCGCCGGACCACCTGCGGGCGCTCGACGAGGTGTCCCGGCCGGCGCTCGGTTTCCCGATGGCGTTCCTGCACGCGGCCCCGATGATCATGCACTCGGGGGCGACCGTCGACGGCGCGCCGTCGGAGGTCTGGCCGCTGGCGCCGGCGAGCGACGGCGAGCGGTACTGACGGAGGAGACCGATGACAGCAGCCTGGATTCGCCGCGTCGCCGCCGGCGTCGCTGGCGCCGGAGTCGTCGCCGCCGCCGCGTGCGGCGCGGGCTCGTTCATGCAGCCGGAGGACCGGCAACCGGTCTCGGTCGAGCAGTTCGAGACGTGGATGGAGGAGCTGTCGAACTGGGGGCGGTGGGGCGACGACGACGAGCTGGGCGCCGCCAACCTGATGACCGACGCCCGGCGGCGGGAGGCGGCGGCGGCCGTGCGGCACGGGACGACGGTGTCGCTGGCCCACGACTTCATCACCGAGGAGGCGGAGGACGCCCGCGAGCCGTACGAGCTTCAGATGCGGATCAACCCCGAAGGGCAGAACTCGGGCGACCGGATCGAGGTGTACTTCCACGGCGTCACCTTCTCGCACCTCGACGGGCTGTGCCACGTCTTCTACGAGGACAGGCTGTACAACGGCCACGACTACCGGGACGTGGTGACCGAGGACGGCTGCTTGCGGATGGACGTCACGGCGCTCAAGGACGGCCTGGTGACGCGCGGCGTCCTGTTCGACATGCCCCGGCTGAAAGGCGTGCCTTACCTGGAGCCGGGGACGAAGTTGTACCCGGAGGACATCGAGGCGTGGGAGGAGCAGGCGGGCGTCCGACTCGGCCCCGGCGACGCGCTGCTGCTCCGCACCGGCCGCTGGGCGCGCCGCGCGGCGACGGGGCCCACGCGCGCGATGTCCGGGTGGGACGCCTCGGTGATGCCGCTGATGGCTGAACGGGACGTCGCGCTGCTCGGCGCCGACTCGGTGCACGAAGCGCCCGACAGCGTGCCGGGCCTCGGCTTCAACCCGATCCACCGGTTCGCCATCGTCGCGCGCGGGATGAACCTGCTCGACAACCTCGACCTCGAAGCGGCGGCCGAGACCGCCGCCCGGTTGAACCAGTGGGATTTCATGCTGGTGATCGCGCCGCTGCGGGTGCCGGGGGGCACCGGCTCGCCGGTCAATCCGCTCGCCATCTTCTGACCGCCGACCGCCCGGCGTCAGCGGCCGGCCGCGCAGGCGCCGTAGTACTGCTCCGGCCGCGACGTGAACCCGACGAGCGACACGTCGGTGTACTCGTGCCGGGTGTGGACCGCCATCAGCTTCCCGTCGGCGGTCTCGCGGCCGAAGACGGTGGTGGCGTACAGCGGGCCGGCGTTGAACGTCTGCAGGAAGTGCAGATAGTCGCCGGTCAGCCGGCTGACGACGTGCGACGGCCCGAACGGGCCGATCACGTCCGCCGTCGCTTCGTGCGCGTCGATCGACTCGAACCGCAGCGACAGCGTCGACGCCTCCAGCGCCGCCTCGGGCGCATCGGCGGTCCAGGTTCCGGCCGCCTTCAGCGTGAAGGCGCAGTCGAGGCTGCGGACGGCGGCCAACGCGATCTCCTGCGCGCCGCCGGGCCGGGCCGCCGGGCCGGCCGCGAGCGACCAGCCGAGCGCCGCAACCGCCGCCATCCGTCGGGTCGTCTCCATTCCCGGTATTCTACCGGCGCGGTCTGACGGCCCGGGCAGGACTGTTGACCGCATGAACGGCGCGCCGCATAATCGGCGTTCCGGCCATGAAGGTTCCCACTGCCCGCGGCAAGATTTCCGCTGCAGGCGCCCTCGCGCTGGCCGCGGCCGCAGGAATGGCGGCGGCGCAGGCGCCCGGCGCCGATCGGTTGCCGGATCAGCTCGCCCGCCTGTTCCCGTCCGCGACGGCGTTCTCGCCGAAGGAAGGCGACCCGCCGCACTTCAAGGCGTACGCGGAGAAGGACGGAGGACGGCGGGCGCTGCTCGGCTACGCCTTCTGGACCACCGAGCTCGAACCGCTCGAGCGCGGGTACGACGGGCCGATCAAGATCCTGACGGGGATCGATACGGACGGCGTGCTGACCGGCGTCGTCGTCGTCGACCATCACGAACCGTACGGGTACTTCTCCATCGACCTACCGCAGTACGCGGCGCAGTTCGTGCGGAAGAGCATCCGCGATCCGTTCCGGGTCGGCGGCGACGTCGACGCCGTCTCGACCGCCACGTTGACGGTGACGAGCGCGACGCGGGCGGTGCGGAACGGTTCGCGCCGGATAGCCCGGCGGTTCATCACGCCGCCGGAGTCGCGGTGATGCGGCGCGTCGGGCGGGCGTTCGCGCTGCCGGCCGCGTTCGTCGCCGCCGCCGCCTGCGCCGCAGACGGCGCCCACGCCGGCCTTGCCGCCCAGTCCGCCCAGCCCGAATCAACCGCTCGACCCGAGCCTGGCATCCAACCCGAACCGGCCGCCGACCTGTGGCGGTTCGACGACGAGGTCGAAGAGGCCGAAACCTGGGCGGCGCTCCTGCGGGATCAGGCCGCGGACCTCACGCTGTTCGCCGGCTTCGCGGCCCTGACGCTGATCGGCTTCTTCCGCAAGAGCGTCGCGCTGAAGTACGTCACGCTCGCGGCGGCGGTCGCCTGGCTCGGATTCGCCAAGAGCCAGCTGATTTCGGTGGTCAACCTCCATGGAGTGATGACCGGCAACCTGCCGGTCTTCCGGTACAACCTTGCCTGGTATCTGTTCGCCGGCTTCACCGTCGTGACGACGGTGCTGTGGGGCCGGCTGTACTGCGGCCGGGTCTGCGCGTTCGGCGCGCTGACGCAACTGATGGACCGGGTCGTGCCGGCGCGGCTGCGCGTGGAGGTCCCCCCGCGGCTGGAGCGGCGCGCGGCGCTGGTGAAGTACGGCCTGCTCGCCGCGGTCCTCCTGTACTTCCTCGCGACGTCGGACGTCGGCGCCTACCGGTACGTCGAGCCGTTCTGGATGTTCACGCGCAGGGCGTCGGCCGGGATGTGGGCGGGGCTGGCCGTGCTGCTCGTCGCCACCGTCTTCGTCCGGAACCTGTACTGCCGCTTCCTCTGCCCGGTCGGCGCCGCGCTGGGACTGCTGTCGAAGCTGACGGTGTTCCGTATCCGGCGCTGGCCGGAGTGCGGCGCCTGCCGGATCTGCGAGAAGACGTGCGAATGGGGCGCTATTCGCGGGCCGCGCATCGTCGAGACCGAATGCGTGCGGTGCGACGACTGCGAGCGGCTCTACGCGGACCGGGCCAAGTGCCCGCACTGGCTGATCCTCGCCCGGCGGGCGCGCGCGTCCCGCGCCGCATCGCAGCAGCCCGCGTAGCGCTACTGCGACATCCCCGCGAACAGGAACCGCTGCATCCGTTCGTTGCGCTGGGCCTCCGCGGTGTACAGGTTCCCCCGGCTGTCCACCGCGATGTGGTGCAGCGCGTCGAAGTCGCCCGGCGCGGTCCCGAGCTCGCCCCACGTGTCGAGCACTTCGAGCGTCCGCCGGTCGAGGACGTGGACGTGCAGGTTCGCCTGGTCGGCGACGTACAGGTACTGCTGCTCCGGGTCGGGAGAGAACGCCAGCCCCGCCGCGGTCAGCGACCGCCCTTCGAACTGGTTGACGAAGACCTGACGCTGGTAGTCGCCCTCGAGGTCGAAGATCTGGATCCGGCTGTTGTTCCGGTCGGCCACGTAGACCAGCCCGTCGTTCGACACTTCGATGCCGTGCACCGTGCCGAACCAGGGCGGCCCGTCCGGCGCGTCCGGCTCGGCCTCCGGCTCCGTGTCGCTCGGCTCCTTGCCGAAGGCGGCCCACATCCGCTTGAACTCTCCGGTGTCGGCGTCGAACACGATGACGCGCCGGTTGCCGTAGCCGTCCGCCACGAACACCTCGTTCGTCGGCTCGTAGACGAACATCTCGGCCGACCTCCGCACGCTCTCGGTGTCGAGGTTCCCGCCGTTCACGTCACGCCCGCCGATCTGGAGCAGGAACTCGCCGGTGTTCGTGAACTTCAGCAGCATGTCGTCCCGCACCTCGGAGGGCGGGGTGCGGCCGGTCGGGTTGTTCCCCCCGATCCAGACGTGGCCGTTGTGGTCGACGAACAGGCCGTGCTCGTTCCACGGCCAGTCGAACCCCTCGCCCGGACCGCCCCAGGCGTTGACGAACGCGCCCGCGGCGTCGAACTCGATCACCGGCGGCGCCGCGTTGTCCCGCTCCGCCTCCGGCGCGGTGAGCGGCCGGTGCAGCACCCAGACGTGGTCGCGCCGGTCGACCGACACGGACGACACCTCCCCGGTGATCCAGCCGTTCGGAAGCTGGGGCCAGTCCGGGTCGAGCTCGAACGTCGGGAAGCTCGCACCGGCGGCCTCCGGCGCCGCCTCGGGCGCGGCCTCCTCCGCGGGCGGCGCGCCGCCGCAGGCCGCCATCGAGAGCGCAAGCGCAGACGCGCCGATCGTCACCGTCCAGTGCATGTCCGTTCCTCCTTGCACCGCGCAGCATACCACCTGCGCGCCGCAAGCCGCCCGGCAGGGTTGACGCATGCCGCCGCCGCACAAGCGGTAAAGGCGCAATGGACGCGGTTCGACAATGTAAGATGCCGCCGTGACCTTCAAGCGGCGCATCGACCCGCATTGGCATCGGGAGGTCCCCGGGGCGCGGTGGTTCAAGGCGGACCTGCACGTCCACACGATGGATGACATCCCGGGCGGCAGAGTCGGAATGCCGCCGGGAATTGACGGGCCGCCCGCTTCGGAAGAAGTCATTTCAGCCTACGCGCGGAGCTTCCTGCAGGGCGCGGTCGAGCGGCAGGTGCAGGTGATCGGCGTTACGCCGCATTCGCCCCGCGTGGCCGACAGCGCCGAGTCGAGCGCGGTCTGGCGAATCGTCGAAGAATGGAGCCGCGGCGCGGACGACGACGGGAAGCCGTTCCGCGAGAAGATATACGCGGTTTTTCCCGGTTTCGAGCCGTGTCTGAAGAACGGCAGGAGCGGGCTCCACCTGCTGTTTCTTTTCGATCCGGAAATAGGACGGGACCTTTATCTCAAGGCGTTCGACCTCGTCATGGGAGGCGCGGCGCCGTGGCGGGAGAACCGACTCGCGATGTCCGGAAGGGACGCCGAGCAGGTTTTCGGCGAGCTCCGAACCCTGCAGGGCGGCCAGTCCGCCAGGAACCCGCACGACTCGACGCGGTGGAGCTATCTGACGCTGGCGCCGCATATCGAAAGCGACAAGGGGCTTCTGGGAGCGCAAAAGGCGCAAGTGCTGGAGCGATTTCAGCACGGGGAAATCGCCGGTCTCGAACTCGGCGACGACAAGACGCCTCAAGACGCGTTGAAGGCGCGGCCGTGGCTGCTGGAGGGCATGCGCAAGCACCGCCAGGCGTTCTTTCACGGCAGCGACGCCTGTTCGCCGGGCGACATCGGCAGGCGCCATACGTGGCTGAAGCTCGCGAGCCCCCGGATAGAAGCGCTGCGTCAGGCATTCATCGCCAGCGATTCGCGGATGCGCATCGGCTACGAGCGGAACGCCGCCGGAGGACTCGCCGAAATTGCGGCTCCCGACGTCACGGTGAACGAACGGCCGTGGTTGAAGTCCGTTGCAGTCAAGGGGCGCGCGTCGTTCTTCGGCGGCGCAGACGCCGGCAGCCGTTTCGAACTGAGCCCGGACCTCACCTGCATCATCGGCGGCAGCATGACGGGCAAGAGCACGTTCCTGGACGGCTTGCGCGTGCACGCCGGCGCTCCGTTGCCCCAGGACGCCGGAATCAGGAAGCAGGTTGAAGCGCGCGGGCGGGATCGATTTCTCGGCGGTTCGCCGACGATCACGCTGGAGTGTCCCGGCCGCGATCCGACCGCGCCGACAGGGAAGCGATGGCCGGCCGTATTTCACGCCCAGAACGAGTTGCAGCGCCTCGCGCAGGAGCCCGAGGCCGTCGAGGAAGTGCTGGCCCGGCTGGTGGCGTCGGAGACGTCGGGCATCGAAGCGCGCGACCGGCGGTTGGGCGCTCTGGACCGGGAGCTTGGAGACGCGGTCAGGAGATTGGCGAAGCTCGACGAGGACGTGGCCGACGCCGAGCAAGCCTTCGAGCGCAGCAAGAGCGCCGCCAAGGCGCTGGATACGTTTTCGGACGCCGGCGTCGAAGACGTTCATCGGGCGTCCCGCGACCTGCGCGATTGGGAGAATGCGGCGCAGGCCGCCGAAGATCTGATGGCGAGCTTGCAGCGCGCACTGCAGACCGCCCAGGCGCTCGACGTCCCGGAGATCGGCCCTGACGTGGCGCGTGCGCTGCAAACCGCGCTCGTGGAGGAATCGCAAGATGCGTTCGCCGCGCGCTGGAAGCGGCTCCGCGCGCACGTGAGCGCCGCCGCGGAAGAACTGACGGGCGCCATGGCGGTCATGAAGTCGGCCGCGGCCGCCCTGGCGGAGCGCGACCGGGCGGTGCGCACCGACGTGGACCGCGAGCTTGCCGCTCGCGGCGTGGACGGCGCGGCGATCAGGGAGTTTCAGGTTCTGAGTCGTCAGGCTGCGCTTCTGAAGAGCTACGAGGCCAATCTGACGGAGGTGCGCGGCAAGCTCGCCGCCGCCGAGCGCTCGTTCGAGAAACAGCTCGACGAGCGGCGGAGCCTCGTCGGCCGGCAGCGAGCCGCCTTCGACCGCATTGCAGATGCGATCCGCACCCAGTTCGGCGGGCGGATTTCGGCCCGTCGGATCGACGACGGCGACCGGGCGCCTCTCGACAGATTTCTCAGAGGCCTGAACCAGCGCGGCATCACCCGCTGGTGGAACGATCTGGCGGACCGGAAGCGGCCGTCGGCGCAGGAGCTGCTTGACAAGTTCAACGCGGGCAAGCTGGCGAGCGTCGGGATGAGCGACGCCGTCCGGGCGACGTTTCGCGGATGTCTTGACCGACTGAAGCAGCGGGAGCTGGCGGCCGTTCGGTGTCGCGACAGATATTTCCTGGAACTCGAAACGGACGCCGGCGGACGCCGGCTGGACGACCTCTCCGGCGGCCAGCGGGTGAGCGTGCTGCTCTCGCTGCTGCTGGAGACGAACGACGAACGCCCCCTGGTGATCGATCAACCGGAGGACGAGCTGGACAATCGATTCCTTTTCGACACCGTCCTGCCGGCGCTGAAACGGCTCAAGGGACGCCGCCAGATCATCGTGGCCACGCACGACGCCAACATGGTGGTCAACGGCGACGCGGATCAGGTCATTCAACTGGAAGCGACTGCGGACCGCGGGCGCGTCGCGCAGGCGGGGGCCATCGAGGAGCCCGCCGTGCGGGATGCGATCGTTCGCACCGTCGACGGCGGCGACGACGCATTCCGGCTGCGCAGGCTGAAGTACGGATTCTGAATTCCTGAAGCTCGAACATGGAGTGGCTCGACGTCCTGCGGCGCATCGAAGCGGGCGAAGGACGGCGTACGGAGTTCAAGCGCGCACTCGGCAACCTGTCGGCTGTCGGCAAGGCGATCTGCGCCTTCGCCAACGGCGAGGGCGGCGTCGTCGTGCTCGGGGTCTCGGACCGCGGGGACATCGTCGGCGTCAACGAAAACGTCGATGCCGTTCAGGAACGCCTTGCTTCGTTCCTCCAGACGGGGTGCAGTGCGCCGGTGTCGGCCCGTACGGGACGCCACGAAGACCCGAACGGCTGGGTGCACTGGGTGGAGATTCCACGCCAACGCGGATTCGAGCCGATGCGCCATGGCGGCCGCGTCTGGATCCGCCGCGAGCGCAGCAGCGTCGAGCCTTCGCCGACGGAGTTGCAGGAACTCTACAATGCGTTCGGCTACGTCCTGACCGAGGAACGCGCCATTCAGGACGCCGTTGCGGCGCACATCGACCTCGCCGCCTTTCGCGCCTACCTGCATCGCTTCGGGTTCGATACGGAGCAGGAGCCGCAACCTGACAGCGAGGACGACCTTCGCAACCGGAGCGTGCTGGCGGACCTCGGCGGCGCGTTGCGGGCGACGCTCTACGGCGCGATGGCGTTCGGCAAAGACCCGCAGCGCTATCCGCAGACCCGGAATTTCCGCATCGAGTGCGTCGCATACGCCGGCGGCGACCGGGCGTCGGACGTGCTGCAGGTCGCCGACGCCGCCGGCCGGCTGAATGAACAGGTCGAACGGGCCAGCGGCTGGTTCCTGGGCTTGGGCCGTCTGGAGTCGTACGGGCATCTGATTCGCGACGACCGCTACCTGCTGCCGCGCGCCGCGGTGCGCGAGGCGCTGGTCAATGCCGTGACGCATCGCGACTACGCCCTCACCGGGTCGAAAGTGTTCCTGGAGGCGTTCGCCGATCGCGTGGACGTGACGAGTCCCGGCGCCCTGCCGAATCAGATGACCGTCGAACGGGTTCGCGCAGGCGCCAATCCGCGGGCGAGAAACGACTCCATGGGGCACTTCATGGCGGCGATGGGACTCATGGAGCAGCGCGGCCGAGGCTGGTTGATCATGCGCCGGGAAATGCGCGCGTTCAACGGCACGGAGCCGGAGCTCGTCCACGCCGAACAGGACCGGTTCGTCAAGGTGACGTTTCGTCTCGATGACCATGCGCCGGCCGCGCCCGCTCAGTAGTACTGCCGGACGTAGCCGTAGGCCCGGTCGAAGAGCCCCGTACAGGGACGCCCGACCGCTGAAATCGCCGTCCTTCGACACGATGGTGAAGCCGTGTCGCTGTGCGAAAGTACAGATGGCAACGGCCCACTTCAGGTCAACCGGCCGAAGCCCCGTCAACCGTCGTTCGTGTCTGGCCGACGGGCTGTCCTCGAAGGCGCCTTCGCATCGGCGACGTTGACCCGGTCACGTTCCGATGCCAGGATCAGCAACACGCCCTCGCCAACGGACGCCGCCGCGCCCTGGGTCGTTCGGTTGCGCGTCGTGTGCGCGCCAAGTTGATCCGTCGGGCCATGATTCAGTCGTTCGCCGATGACACCGCCGCCGATCATCGCCAGAGACCCCGGTTGGCCGGGACCCGCCATCTCGCCCGGAGAGATGCTGCTGACGGTGAACCGCCGTCTGGACGCCATCGAGCGCGAAGAGGGCGTGCGGGTGCTGTTCGCCTGCGAGTCCGGCAGCCGCGCCTGGGGGTTCGCCTCGCCCGACAGCGACTACGACGTACGGTTCGTCTACGCGCATCCGCGCGACTGGTACCTCTCCATCGGCGACCAGCGCGACGTGATCGAGCGCCCGATCGTGGATCTGTACGACGTCAACGGCTGGGACCTGCGGAAGGCGCTGCGGCTCTTCAGGAAATCGAATCCGCCGATGCTCGAATGGCTCGGCTCGCCGATCGTCTACCGCGAGCGCACGGCCGCCGCCGCCAACCTGCGCCGGATCGCCGCGCGCAGCTTTTCGCCGCGCGCCTGCGCGTTCCATTACCTGCACATGGCGAGAGGCAACTACCGCGAGCACCTGCGGGCCGATGCCGTGCCCCTCAAGAAATACCTGTACGTCCTGCGCCCGCTGCTGGCCGTCCGGTGGATCGAGCGGAATCCGGGAATCGTTCCGACCGAGTTCCATCGCCTGGTCGACGCGATGGTCGACGACCCGCGACTCCGCGCGGCGATAGACGGCCTGCTCGAAAAGAAGCGGCGCACCCCGGAACTCGCCCGCGGCCCGCGAATCGAAGCGATCGGCGCGTTCATCGAAGCGGAGCTCGCCCGGCACGAGTCCGGCTTCGCTATCGACGCCGCGCCGCCGCCCGCGCTGGAGGAACTGGACGCGCTGTTCCGGACCGCGCTGCAGGAAGCGTGGTCCGCGGCCCCCGGACCCTGACGCGGGCGCGCGGCGCCTTGCCGCGAAGGTCACGGCGTGGCGGCTTCACGGAGACCGGCTCGGTCACTCAGTTCTTCCCGGGCTGCGCGCCGTCGTTCCATGCGGTAGACTGCCAGGCATGCACGAGCCTCCGCTGCTGCGACTCCAACGTATCGAGGTCGACGG
Source organism: Vicinamibacterales bacterium (assembly GCA_965203565.1). Lineage (GTDB taxonomy): Bacteria > Acidobacteriota > Vicinamibacteria > Vicinamibacterales > UBA8438 > JAAXGX01. Next base: position 52,659 of record OZ241896.1, read on the forward strand.
CCTCTTCGGTATCTACGACCACCGTATCGACCTCAACCTCCGTGATCGGGTCACGCTCCTGCATGGCCCGAACGGCGTCGGGAAGACCTCCGTGCTGCGTATGGTCGATGCCCTGCTGCGAAACGACTTCGCCTGTTTCAAGCGCATACCGCTCACGCGCTTTCTTCTGGGTTTCGAGGACGGCAGCACTCTGGAACTGCAGGCGTCCCGCGGCCCCGAAAACCACGAGGGATCAGGTGCAGGCGAACTGAAGTTGACGAGGGCGGACGGCACTTCCAACACCGACCCAGTGGACCTCCGCCCGTCCGAAGCGGCATCCATCGCCGCCCGAATCGAGTACCTCCAACCCCATCACCACCGCCGGGACGCCTGGATTGACGTGCGCGACGGCGAGGTGCTCTCCGAGCTCGACGTGCTTTCGCGGTTCGGCAACAATCGCGGCGAAGCAAGGCCCAGGCTCGGCTCCTTTTCCTTGTTCGATCATCCTCAGCTTTCCGGACCCGTGGACAGCTCGTCGAGCGGAAAATCACCGTGGCTCGACGCATTTCTGAAGAACACGAACGCCTTCCTGATCGAGGCGCAACGACTCGTGCGGACCGAATCGAGCATCCGGCCGAAAACCGGACTCTCGCGCGGTTCCTTCGCTTTCGTTTCCAGTGTCCTCGAGTGCAGCCTGGACTTTCAGCGACGTCTCGGCGACACGATGGCGGCGTATGGACGACACGCGCAGACCCTGGACCAGTCGTTTCCGCAGCGTCTGATTTCGCCGACGAACGAACTCGCTCCCGACGAACTCCGGGAACGCATGACGGCGCTCGACGAAAAGACGGACGAGCTTCGGGCGCTCGGCATCCTCCCAGCCATGTCTCAGGCCGAGCAGCCGGACGAGACACCCAATCGTCCTTTCGACGCCGCCAGCCTGGACAAAATGGATTCCACGCAGGCCCGGGTCATGACGCTCTACGTCGAGGACACCGAGCACAAACTCCGGGCCCTGGAGGATCTGGCGAACCGGCTCCATCTTCTTCTGAACAGCGTGAACGGAAAGTTCCGGAACAAGCGTGTGCGCCTCGACAGAGAAGAAAAGAGCCTTGTGGCGGAAGACCTGGGCCGCCACCAGCTACCGCTGGACTCGCTCTCGTCCGGCGAACAGCACGAGCTCGTGCTGCACTACGATCTTCTGTTCCGAGCTGCGCCCAACACCGTCGTCCTGCTCGATGAGCCGGAGCTCTCCCTGCACGTCGGATGGCAGAAGAAGTTTCTGTCCGATCTGACGGCCATCGTCGAACTGTCCGGTCTGGACGCCGTGGTCGCCACGCACTCGCCTTTCATCGTCGGCGATCGGACGACCTGATGGTCGGTCTGGGCGACTGACAGCCCGGTTCCCCGGCAGACCCGACGATGCAGGGACACAAGTCTCCCGGCATTCTGGTTGCCGAGATCACGATGAGCCGCATGTCCCACGACGGCGCCTTTCTGCTGCTCGAAGGCAAGGACGACATCCGGTTCTGGCGATCGCGGCGCCACTCGAACTGCGAACTCGTCGACGGCGAGGGCAAACCGAACGTCGTCGGAGCGATTCGACAGATCGACACGGCGCGGATCAGAGGCGCTCTCGGCATCGTGGACGCGGACTACGAGCTCCCGACGAGCCCGCGCACCGAATCCAACAACTTGCTGTACACGGACGCCCACGACCTGGAGTGCCTTCTGTGTCGTTCGTCCGCACTCGACAAGGTGCTTGCCGAGCACGGCGATGCCGCGAAGATCCAGCGATTCGAGCACGACGCGGGCATCGACGTCCGCACCGCCCTTCTGGAACGGGCGCTGGCCTTCGGACGCCTGCGGTGGGTGGCCCGCGCCCGACGACCGGCGATTGCGCTGCGCGGAATAGCGGCGCCGCGGTTCGTGGACGAGAAAACGTGGACGGTAGACGGCGAGAAGTTGATCCGCGAAACCGTTTCCGACGCCGATGCCCGGGCGGCCATCAAGATGCGCCTCGCGCAGCCCTGCAGGTCGCAGTGCTCACCGCCGCCAGCTTGGCCAAGCGCTGTTTTCCGGGCGCAGTGCGAGTAGTTCTCGACGACCGGCTGGCCGCTTCTCCGCTCCTGCCGTGGCCGTCAATGGGTCTGACGTTCGGCCAAGCATTGTCGCGGGCCGCAGGAAGGCGACGGCTGCTTTCCGGTCACCGTGATCACAGCCGTGAACGCGACGGTACTGCCATCGTCTTTGGCGACGCAAATGCGCCGGACACGGCATTGCGCGTCACGTTCGACGGCTGGATCGCAGCTACCGGTCCGGCCGAAATGGTGGCTCGGTTGCCGGAACGCAGCAATTGCGTGCTCTCGGGCATCCTCGCCTCGTCGCTGGCGGTGTCGGAGATCTTCATGTCCTGCATGGGCGTCAGCGTGGCGGCGACCCGACGTCGGATTACACACTCTCTTTGGCGTCCCGGCGCGGACGTGCTTGATCCAGAAGCGCGGGGCGTGTCGATCGAGTTTCTGCCGAGAGCACTGTGGGTGTTGGGCCTGGGACACCTTGGCAACGCATACCTGTGGGCGATCGCCGCCTTGCAACATCCCGATCCTGGCGAGGTCGAGGTGGTCCTGAACGACTTCGATCGGGTGGAGCCCGAAAACGTCGAAACCGGTCTGCTCTTCACGAACGTCGCACGCGGACAGTTCAAGACGCGGGTGTGCAGCGCATGGCTGGAAAAGCGAGGATTCCGGACGAGGATCGTCGAACGGCGGTTCGACGAGCATTTTCGCTGTCAAGCCGACGAGCCCCGGCTCGCGCTGTGCGGCTTCGACAACAACGCTGCACGAAGGCATCTGAAGGCGGCGGAGTTCGATCGCGTGCTCGAAAGCGGTCTCGGCGGGAAGGCCGATAATTTCGACACGCTTGCCGTTCACACCTTTCCGCAGTTCCGGCGCGTGGAGGAGTTATGGCGGGACGCTTCGCCAGAAGAAATTGCCGCCGACCATGAACACCGGATGCGCGCCGCGCAACAAAGCGCGGCCTATCAGCCCGTGGCGAAAGTCCCCGCTGCATTCGAGCGGCGATGCATCCCGCCTGACGGCGTTGTTCGTCGGTTGCGTATGCCCAATATGCGCCCTCCTCACGCCTTGTCAGCCGGGCGCCTCACCGCTCTCGGCGCGACGCGGGGATTCCACCACGGGCTGCTATGCCGGTATCGGGCACGACGAGTGCGGCAGATTCACGCTGGCAGGAAAGTCCATCGCCGTGCCGTTCGTCGGAACCGCGGCGGCGAGTTTCGTGCTTGCCGAAGCGATTCGACTTTTTCATCGGGGACCCGCGTGCAACGCCGTCAAGTTGCGGATGGCCACACCGGCCCGTACACAGGTCGTGTCGGAACGGACGTATGTCGACAGTGATATCGAACGGCTCCTCTATTCACAGGCTCCAAAAGCGCGGTTCTGATTGAAGTTAGAGCGCCAACGGTTGATCGCCGAGTGGACGGCTCGCGAGTAGCGTCTGATACGCAGGTCGTCGGTATCCATGTGTTCGCCGGCAACGTAGCGTTCAAGACCTGCCTTGACGGGATCGACACGATCCTTGACTTGCCGCACCATGTCCCCGAACGCGACGCGCGTCCAGCCGGCCTTCACGCTTCCGGCCCGCAACCGTGTCATTCAGAACGCGATACGCTCGATGCGATCCACCCGGTCGAAGTGCGTGTCGTTGCTCAGAACCGGAAGATCGTATTGAAGGGCGAGCGCTGCTATCCAGGCGTCGTTGGTCGGAATTGGGTTGGCTGACCGTTTCAAATCCAGACGGATGTCAGCGTAGATCCCGGCAGCCGCGTGGGTGACGGCAGCGATCTCCACATCTGGGAGATGGTGGCGGAGCCAGTTTTCATAACGCCGACGGCGGCTGGATTGCCGGATGCCGAAGTAGTACTCGCCGAGGACGATGCAGGGAACGACGAGACGGTGAGCGGCTCGAAGAGCGGGTTCAACGGCCGGGAGTCCTTCGGCCCATGCCGACAAGGCGTTGGTGTCGAGGATCATGCGACCTCGTCGGCGGGCAGCTTCTCGAACTCGTCCTCTATCAAGGCGGCGATGCGACGGTTCTCGTCCCGGAGATCGGCCAGCGCACCGAACCCGGCCATCCAGGGCGGCTCGGCGTCGCCACCGGATGTCGTGGGCGCGGAAGCGCGGCGCAGTTTTTCGTCGAGTGCTTCGGTGACGAACTGCTTCAGAGTCACGCCGCGGTCGGCGGCCACGGCCTTCGCCTGCCGGAGCGCGGCGGCGGGCAGATCGAGCGTGGTCTTCATGCCGGCATGTTCCCACATCCACGGGGAGCCAGGCAATTTTCCAGGCGCAACCGACGCGGCCACGCTTGCAACCCGACCTTCACGCCGAACCCGCGAGCCGGATCGTCTTCGGCGGGCGCGCGGCCACGCTTGCAACCGGGCCCTGTGCCGAGCCCAGCCCGCGCCGGCCGCTACCCATCGGCCTTCTGCTCCGCCACCACGCCGTCGAGCATCTCCACCACTTCGTCCATCCGCCGCCAGAAGTCCCGGCTGCCGGCGTCGAACTCGGCCCACGCGCTCCGCAGGTCGCCGGCCGGCCGCCGCACGTAGCGCGGGATCGACAGGTTCCCGTCGTTGGCGAGCACGTCGGCCGTCGTGGCCACCGCGGCGAAGCCCGGCTCGTCGGCGAACGCCCGGTACGCCTTCAGAATCCGCTGCTGGTGCGCCGCCGTGCAGGAAGCTCTGCGCGCGCTCGCGCGCCACTTCGCGCACCGCGTCGAGGAACAGCACCCGGCCGCGGCGCTTCGGCGGCTTGCGGGTGCGGCAGACGACGACGCACGCCTCCATCGGCGAGTTGTAGAACAGGTTCGGCCCGAGGCCGAGCACGCAGTCGACGAGGTCGCGCTCGATCAGGGCGCGGCGCATCGCGGCCTCCTCGTTGCGGAACAGGACGCCGTGCGGGAAGAGGATGGCGCAGCGGCCGGTCCGCGCGGAACGCGTTCCGCAGCGCCCGGCCGACGTCGCGCGCCGCCCCGCGGACGTCGGACCAGTGGGCGCCGTCCGGGATGGCGAACCGGTCGTCGGCCGGCGCCCGCGCGTAGCCTTCGTCGCCGGTCTCGTCGAGGGCGGCGCGGCGCTCCTCGTCCCAGACGTCGGAGAGGCGCTTGAAGAAGAGCAGCGTGAAGGCGTATTGCTTGTAGTCGCCGGCGTCGACCAGCCCGCGCAGGAGGTTGGCGGCGCCCCAGAGGTACGACTCCAGCGCCGGCCGGCCGAGGCGTTCGACGGGTGCGCTTACCAGCCCGTGGCGGAAGTCCCCGCTGCATTCGAGCGGCGATGCATCCCGCCTGACGGCGTTGTTCGTCGGTTGCGTATGCCCAATATGCGCCCTCCTCACGCCTTGTCAGCCGGGCGCCTCGCCGCTCTCGGTGCGACGCGGGGTTCCACCACGGGCTGTTACGGTCACGCCAGCGGATTCTTCCACCGCAGGCCGGGGAACCGCGCCATGTCGGCATCGGTCGAGTGGAGCTCCGCCTGGTGCTCGATCGCCAGGGCCGCCAAGTGCGCGTCAGTGGTCAGGTTGCCCGCCACGCCGACTGCGTCGAGAAGGTCGAACAGGATGTCGGCGTGACGGTCGCCCGGGTGGATGAGGATGGCCTGCGGCCGGGCAATCCACGAGCGGACGCGGCTGCATGCGCCGCCGACGTCAAGGGGGTTCTGGAGGATCCTCCCATGCGTCGTGACACGAATGAAACCGAGGATGGCGTTCCAGGGAAGGCCCACGCTGGTCGTCCCGCTCAACAGCGTTTCCCACCAAGCTCGCGCGGCGTCGTGTCGGCGCGACGTCGCATCGTGGGCGTAGACCAGCAGGTTGACGTCGGGAACGATCATCGGCGCAGCTTCCCGGCGACCTCCTCGGCCTCCAGCTCGTCCGCGAGCTGGTTGAGCCGGTCGACGTCGACGCCCGGCTTGAAGCCGAAAGCGTGCGGCTTCACCTTGAACCGCGCTTCGACCTCTTCCATGATGGCCGGAACCGTCTTCCCGCTCGGGCCGCTGCCGAGACCTTCCCGGACCGCGGCCCCGAGGGCTTCCATCCCCGCGCTCCGTTCCTGGTCGCGACGAATCAGGTCCCGGATGTACTCGCTGTCGTTGGTGAAACGGCCGGCGACGATCTGCGCCTTGATCCACCCATCCTGCAGATCGGTCAGTGTGATGGTCTTGCGGACGGTTCCCATTTTGCGACCTCCAGAAATGCTCTCGCAGTCATACTATCGGTGCATGTTAGCACGATCCGTCGTTTCCAGCGCGCTCCGAGCCACTCGCGCCCGGCGGCGAGGAACAGCGTCTTGCCGCGGCGCTTCGCCGGCGAGCAACTGGGTCATATACTCGTTCCGGTGTCCGGTTCCCCCGCGATGATGCAGGATGACGGAATGCGTATGACGCTGAACCTCCCGCCGGAACTGCTCGACGAAGCGCATCGGTCCGACGCGCGCTGCGGCGTCGGGCGCGCTGCTCGCGCTCAGCATTCTCGCTCATCGGCCGCATCGGGTTCGGCGCGCCTCGGCCGGCGCTCCCGCCCTCGCCCTGGCTGGATCGGGCGCCTTTGCCCTACCAGCCCGTGGCGAAAGTCCCCGCTGCATTCGAGCGGCGATGCATCCCGCCTGACGGCGTTGTTCGTCGGTTGCGTATGCCCAATATGCGCCCTCCTCACGCCTTGTCAGGCGGGCGCCTCACCGCTCTCGGTGCGACGCGGGGATTCCACCACGGGCTGCTACGCGCAGGTGGACGCCGCCGCCGGCCTCCTCGCCACGCCTCCGGGCGCAGAAGGCGAATGCGGGTCACCTCGAAATCGGGATCACTGCAAGTGATGAATCCATGCTATTGTGGACCGTTTGCCTCGTGCCGGTTTCTTCTTCTGTGGCCAACATGCTCATGAATTCCCTGCGGCCCCATGCTGACTCCCCCCCCCCCCCCCCCGGATTTGATTCCCGCTGACGCTCGCCGGCGGCCTTTTCGCGCAACCCGACTCGCCGTCGGGCTGCTGATCGCCGCCGTCCCGTGGACGTTCGCCGCCGACGCGGACGCGCAGACGCTGCCGGTGCTGTCGATCGATTCGCCGAGCGTGGTCGAGGGCGACAGCGGTTCGACGAACCTGAACTTCACCGTGACTCTGAGCGCGTCCAGCACCAGCCAGGTGACGGTGGCCTACGCCGACGCCGGGACGGGGACGGCGACGAGCGGCACGGACTACACGGCGCTGACGGCGGGGATGCTGACGTTCGCGGCGGGGACGACGAGCCGGACGATCACGGTGTCGGTGACGGGCGACACGAGCCACGAGTCGCACGAGACCGTGGTGGTCACCCTGAGCAACCCGACGAACGCGACGGTGTCGGCGACGGCGGGCAGCGGGACGGGGACGATCCGGGACGACGAGGGGCTGACGCTGTCGGTCAATTCGCCGACCGTGGCCGAAGGGGACAGCGGCTCGACGAACCTGAACTTCACGGTGAGTCTGAGCGCGGCGAGCACGCAGAACGTCAACGTGATATTCGGGATCACGGGGGGCACGGCGACGGCGGGCACGGACTACACGACGTCCTTGACGAACAACCGGATACGGCTGCGCTTCAGGCCGGGCCAGACGAGCAAGACGATCACGCTGGCGGTGCAGGGAGACACGCTCGACGAGCCGGACGAGACGGTGTTGGTGGCCTTGAGCGGGGCTTCCTTCAACGCGCGGATTACGACGGGCACGGGGACCGGCACGATCACCGACGACGACCCTTTGCCGACCCTCTCGATCGATTCGCCGAGCGTGACCGAGGGCGACAGCGGCTCGACGGACATGATCTTCACGATAAGCCTGAGCGCGGCGAGCGGCAGGGAGGTGAGGATGGCGTACGGGATCTATCCGGGGGACGGTACGGCCACTGCTAACACGGACTTCACGGGGATAGACGGCTTTCGGTTCTTCACGTTCGCGCCGGGGGAGACGAGCAAGACGTTCACGGTGGAGGTGCTGGGGGACACGGACCCCGAGGCGGACGAGACGGTGGGAATCAGGCTTGCGGCCGGGCCGGCAAACGCAGTGCTCGGGGGAAACGGGAGGGGAGTCGGGACCATCACGGACGACGACATCGCGTTTCTGCGGACCGGCCCGGCGAGCGTGGCGGAGGGGGACAGCGGCTCGACGAACCTGAACTTCACGGTGAGTCTGGCGGCGGCGAGCGGGAAGACGGTGACGGTGGACTACGCCGACACCGGCAGGGGAACGGCGACGAGCGGTACGGACTACACGGCGTTGGCCGCGGGTACCTTGACCATTGCGCCGGGGGATACGAGCGGGACGATCACGGTGGAGGTGACGGGGGACGAAGTTGTCGAGCGGCCCGAGACGGTGCTGCTGACCCTGAGCAATCCGACGAACGCGCGGTTCCTGATAGCAAGCATGGCCAGCTTGACGGGGACGATCCGGGACGACGACGGCTTCCCGGTGGCGAACGCGGGAGCGGACCAGACGGTGAGCGAGGGCGCCACGGTGACCCTGTCGGGGAGCGGTTCGGACCCTGACGGCACTCCGGTGAGCGGCTATCGGTGGACCCAGACGGCCGGCCCGGCGGTGACGCTGACGAGCGCGACGACGGCGACGACGAGCTTCACGGCGCCGACCGGTCTGGCGGCCGACGAGACGTTGCGGTTTTCGCTGGTGGTGACGGCGGGCTTCGAAGGCGGGTCGGACTCGGTGGACATCCTGGTGAACGCGGCCAACCCGAACTGGACGGCGGAAGCGGGGCCGAACCAGACGGTGGAGGAAGACGACGCGGTGACCCTGTCGGGGAGGACCCTGTCGGGGGGCGCCGATCTGACCCTGCAGGGCGTGATGCAGCCGGGCTATTCGTGGCGCCATACGAGCGGCGGCGGCTCGACGGTGCGTCTGACGGGGGCGGCGACGGCGTCGCCGCGCTTCACGGCGCCGAACCTGTTGGCGGACGCGACGTTGACGTTCACGCTGACGGTGACGGTGGGCAACGACACCATGACGGACACGGTGGACGTCACGGTGCAGGCGGACAACGACGATCCGGCGGCGAACGCGGGTCCGGACCAGACGGTGTACGAGGGCGGCGCGGTGACGCTGCCGGGGAGAGGTTCGGATCCCGAGGGCGAGTCGCTGAGCTACTCGTGGAGCCAGACGGAGGGTCCGAACGTGACGCTGACGGGCGCGCTGTCGCCGACGGCGCGCTTCACGGCGCCGTTGGTGACGTCGGACGTGACGCTGACGTTCACGCTGACGGTGACGGCGGGCGGGGCCACCGCCACGGACACGGTGGCGGTGACGGTCGAACCCCTCGTGCTGATGGCGAACGCGGGCCCGGACCAGGTGGTGGACGAGGGCGACGCGGTGCGCCTGGACGGGACCGGTTCGACGGCGCCGCTCGGGGCCGGCCCGCTGATCTACTCGTGGAGCCAGACGGGCGGCAGCCCGAGCGTGACGCTGACGGGGGCGACGACGGCGACGCCGAGCTTCACGGCGCCGTCGGGTCTGACGGCGGACGTGACGCTGACGTTCACGCTGACGGTGACGGTGGGCGGAGAGGGGGCGGCCAGCGAAACGGACACGGTGGAGGTGACGGTCGAGTGGATTGGCCCGGTTGGCGCGCCCACGGTGCTGACGGCGGACGCGGGAGAGGACCGGACGGTGGACGGCGGCGACGCGGTGCGCCTGGACGGGAGCGGCTCGACGGCGCCGCCCGGCGAGGAGCTGCGCTGGTCGTGGCGCCAGACGGGGGGCGGCCCGAGCGTGACGCTGACGGGGGCGACGACGGCGACGCCGAGCTTCACGGCGCCGGACGTGACGTCGAACGTGACGTTGACGTTCACGCTGACGGTGACGGCGGGCGGGGACAGCGTGACGGACACGGTGGACGTCACGGTGACGCCGCGGGCGCCGGGGACGCCGGTGAACCGGCCGCCGGCGATCACGCTCTCCGGCGACCGGACGTATCGGCAAGGGGAGCGGGTCTCGCCGTTCATCGTCGCGGCGAGCGACCCGGACGGCGACGCGGTGGAGGTGGAGGTGGTCGGTCTGCCGCCGGGCCTGCGGCACGGGGGCGGGCTGGTGGAAGGGACGGTGGCGGCCGACGCGGCGGCGCAGGTCCACCGGGTGACGGTGACGGCTTCCGACGGCGTGGCGGCTCCGGTGCGGGCGACGTTCACGGTGACGGTGACGGCGCCGGATCGGGAGCCGGACCGGCCGCCGACGGGGGAGGCGCCTCCGGACCTGCGGCCGTCGTTCGCGGGGGTTCCGCCGGTTTCGCGGCAGTACCGGGTGGGCCGTCCGGCGGCCGGTTCGGCGCTGCCGGCGGCCGCAGGGGGCGACCGGCCGCTGCGGTACGAGCTGACGCCGGCGCCGCCGGCGGGCCTGCGGTTCGACGGCGGGAGCCGGACGTTGACGGGGACGCCGACGGCCGAGCAGCGGCCGGCGCCCTGGACGCTGACGGCGACCGACGCGGACGGCGACACGGCGACGCTGGAGGTGACGATGGCGGTGCTCGACCCGCCGGTGGTGACCGGCCTGCGGCTGGTGTCGCAGCCGGCGGCGGGGGACACGTACGGGTACGGGGAAGCGGTCGCGGCGGAGGTGGCGTTCAGCGAGCCGGTCGAGGTGGCGGGGGCGCCGACGCTGGGACTGACGGTCGGCTCGGCGGTGCGGACGATGCGTCTGACGGGCGCCGAGGGTCCGCGGCTGCGGTTCGGGTACCGGGTGTCGGAGACCGACCTGGACGAGGACGGCGTGAGCGTGTCGGCGGACGCGCTGGCGCTGGGCGGCGGCCGGATCACGGACGCGCTGGGGACGGCGGCCGAGTTGGGGCATGCGGGTCTGGCGGGCCAGGCGGGACACCGGGTGGACGGGCGGCCTCGGGCGGTGGGGACGCTGCGCACGGTGACGGTGGTGCTGGGCGGCGCGGCGGCGCGGGTCGAGCTGTCGGGCGCGTTCCGGGGAGCGGAGACGTATGCGGCGGCGGTGGCGGACGGGTCGCTGGCGGCGGTGGAGGTGGACGGTTCGTCGGCGGTGGTGACCGGGTTGGCGGAGGGGACGACGACGGTGACGGTGACGGGCCGGAACGCGGGAGGTTCGGCGGAGCAGCGGTTCGGGGTGGTGGTGACGGCGTCGGCGGCGGAGCGCGAAGTGATGGTGTCGACGCTGGCGGGGGTGGGACGGAGCCTCCTGGCCGGCGCGTCCGCGACGGTGGGACGCCGTCTGGACGGGAGCGGCGGCGGCGGGGCGCCCGAGGCGCAGGCGTCGCTGGCGGGCCGGACGCTGCCGCTGGCGGGCGGCCCGGCGTCGGCGGCGGGGCGGACGGCGTGGCTGCGTCCGGAGGCGGGGACGTGGTCGCCGGCGGCGGCGTCTGCGGCGCCGGCGCTGGACCGGCCGCGGGCGGCGGCGCGGCGGGCGGCGGTGCGGGCGGGACTGACCACGGCGCAGGGCGGGCGGCTGACGGGCGAGGAGCTGCTGTTCGGCAGCGCGTTCACCTTCTCCGGCGGCGGGACCGGCCAGGCGGCGGCCGAGGCCGGGCCGGGCGCGGGCGGCGGGCTGCGGTGGACGGCGTGGGGAGCGGGCGACCGGCAGTCGTTCCAGGGAACGGCCGGCTCGGGTGCGACCTACGACGGGCGGCCGGCGACGGCGGCGGCGGGGGTGGACGTCGAGCGGGGCCGCCTGCTGGCGGGGGTGGCGGTGGCGCGGAGCGTGGCCGATGCAAACTATGCGTTCCGCGACGCGGCGGAGGGCGTGAGCGGGCAGGGCGCGGTGGCGACGCGGCTGGTGACGGCGCAGCCGTATGCGCGGTGGGCGCTGGACGAGCGGACGTCGGTGTGGGGCGTGTTCGGCGCCGGCTGGGGCCGGGCGGAGGTGGCGCGGTCGGTGACGGCGGCGGCCGAATCGGCCGACCTGGCGGTGCTGATGGGACTCGGCGGCGTGCGGCGGGAACTCGGGCCGGCCGGCGGGCTGGAACTGGCGCTGCGGGGCGACGTGGGCGGGGCGTGGCTGGAGACCGGCGGCGGCGGCGGCGGCCTGCTGGCGGGGCGGCGGGTGGCGGTGCACCAGTCGCGGCTGGGCCTGGAGATCGGACGGACGTTCGGAACGGGGCTGACGGTGCGGCCGTTCGCGGCGGTGAGCGGACGGTACGACGGCGGGGCGGGGGCGACGGGGACGGGGCTGGAGGTGGCGGGCGGATTGCGGGCGTCGGACGGGGCGGGACGCGTCGAGGTGGAGGCGTCGGGGCGGGTGCTGGCGCTGCACACGGAGTCGGGATACCGGGAGCGGGGAGTGAGCGTGCGGGCGCGGCTGACGCCGGGAGGCGACCCCGGACGGGGGCTGTCGGTCGAGGTGACGCCGCGGTGGGGGGCGCCGCAGATCGGCGCGGAGACGCTGTGGCGGGACCAGGCGCTCGGCGCGGCGGCGGGCGGCGGCCGGCCGGAGACCGGCGCGCTCGATGCGCGGGTGGGATACGGACTCGGACTGCTGGCGCCGTTCGCGGAGATGGGATGGGCGGAGGACGCGCAGCGGCAGCGGCTCGGCCTGCGGGTGGGGCAGTTCGGCGACGCCGTCGACGTCGAGGTGACCGGCGAACGGTACGCCTTGCTCGGACGCCCGACCGACCACCGCTTCTCGCTCATCGGCCGCATCGGGTTCGGAGCGCCTCGGACGGCGCTCCCCCCCGCGCCCTGGATGAATCCGCCGTCCTTGCACTACGCGCAGGCGGACGACGCCGCCGAGACGCCGTAGCGCGTCATGAGCCAGCCGTTTTCACCGCCTCCTTACCCGCGCCACTGTAAGGGGGACGCCATGGACTTCGACGTCGAAGGTCACCTCGCCGCCATGGAGCGGTCCGTTTCGACCCTGGAACGCAATGGACGGCCCGCGTACGCGGTCTCTCTCGCCCGCGGCCATGCGACGACGCTGGACAACCTCTGGGGCGCGGCGACCGACCGCGCGCGCATCCCGCGCTGGTTCCTGCCGATCAGCGGCGATCTCGAGCCGGGCGGCCGCTTCCAGTTGGAGGGCAACGCGGGGGGCGTGATCACGGCGTGCGAACGGCTGTCGCACTTCGCGCTCACCTGGGAGTTCGGCGGCGACACGAGCTGGGTGGAGGTGCGGTTCTCGGAAGACCCGGCCGGGGGCGCGCGGGTCGCGCTGACCCACGTTGCGCACCGTTCGATGCACTGGGACGAGTACGGGCCGGGCGCGCTCGGCGTCGGCTGGGAGCAGGCGCTGCTCGGACTCGCAATGCACGTCGATCGGCCGGACGGGCCGAAGCCGGACGAAGCGGCCTTCGCGGCCTCCCGGAACGGCCGGGCGTTCATCGCCGGCAGCGGCGCAGGGTGGGAGCGGGCGGCGGTGGCGGCCGGAACCGACCCCGCCGCCGCGCGCGCCGCGGCGCGGCGCACGGTCGCGTTCTACACCGGCGAGCCGGTCGGCGCCGAATGACCCGTTGCGCGTCATGAAACACCGAATCGCGGCGGCGGATCTGCGCGCAGCTCCGGAGGTCGGACTTCAGGTCCAGCAGGCGATCGGGCATCGGCCGGCGCCGGTGATGCTCCCGCGTGCGGCCGTCTCGGTTCCCTCGGGACTACGACTCCGGCCAGTCGAAGATGCGGTCGAACAGGTCGAGCTTCGCCTTGCGGACCCCCTCGACCACCCGGACCTCGGCGCCGAACTCTATCGACCGGTCGGTGGCGCGCTCGTAGCGCGGCCATGCGGGCAACCCTTCGCCGTTCGGGTCGCCGGTCCGCGCGAAGTTGGTCCAGTACCGGGTGATGACGCGCGCCAGCTCGTGGTCCCAGTCGGTCCAGTCGAGCCCGACGAGGCCGGTGTTCCCGAAGACGTACGCCAGCTCGCCCGAGTGGTAGGCGCCGTAGGACCGCCGGCCGCCCTCCACCCGGAGGTCCGGCTGGTCGTGGACGTAGAGCCGGAAAACCGGCGGCGCGTGGCTGAAGAAATACAGGTAGGCGTCGTTGCCCGCCGCTTCGACGGCGCGCGCCCAGGCGCGCATCTCCCAGACGAACCGGCGGTCGGTCCGGATCTGCCGGGCGGCGGTCGTCGGCGAGTCGTCGAGCTCGCCGGCGTACGCCGCCAGCAGCGCGTCGGCCGCCGAGCCGTACTCGCTCCGCACCGACGCCTCCAGCTCGTCCCGCGTCGGCGCGCCGCCTGCGAGGTCGGCGTTGATCTCGTCCGCCGTCGCGCCGACCACGACCGGGACGTCGTTGTGCTCCCCGGCGGCGAAGATGGCGCGCGGCGGCCTGGGAACCACCCACCCGTCGATGACGGCGCCCGACCCGAGCGTCTCGTCCAGCACCGTTTCGGGCGCCAGCGCCCGCAGCGCCGCCGCGGCCTCCGGGCCTTCGCCCTCCACGCCCAGCGCGGACGCCGCGGCCAGGCCGGCGGCGTGCGCCGACCGCTCCGCGTCCGGCTCGTCCGGCGCGTCGGCCAGGTGCGGGCGCTCGCCCTCGAAGCAGCCGCCCGACTGGCCGATCGCCTTGTGGAACAGCCCCTTGGCCAGCGGCGACGCCATGAGGTAGCAGACGGTCCACGACCCGGCCGACTGCCCGAAGATCGTCACGTTCCCCGGGTCGCCGCCGAACGCCGCGGCGTTGTCGCGCACCCATTCGAGCGCGGCGATCTGATCGAGCAGGCCGTAGTTGCCGGACGACGCCCGCGGCGACTCGGCCGTCAGCGCGGGGTGGGCCAGGAAGCCGAACGGCCCGAGCCGGTAGTTGAGCGTCACGAGCACGACGCCGCGCCGCGCCAGCGCCGCGCCGTCGAAGATGCGCGGGCTGCCGACGCCGGCGTTGTGGCCGCCGCCGTGGTACCAGACCATCACCGGCAGGGCCGCCCCGGCGTCGGCGGCGGGCGTCCAGACGTTGAGGTGCAGGCAGTCCTCGCTCCGGTCCAGGCCGCCCCGCGCGTAGAGCGACGACATGTCGTTCGGGCGCTGCCAGCAGGCGGGGGCGAACGCCTGCGCCGGGCGGACGCCGTCCCACGGCTCGACCGGCGCCGGGGGACGCCAGCGGGCGTCGCCGACCGGCGGTTGCGCGTACGGGACGCCGCGGAAGACGAGCAGGCTGCGCGCGTCATCGGCGTACTCCCCTTCGAGCGCGCCGGCCGACGTCTCCACCGTCGTTCCGAGCGGAACGGCGCTGCCGGCGCTGCCGGCCGAGCCGGCCGCCGCGTCGCCGCCGCCGGACGGCCCGCAGGCGGCGAGCGCCAGAAGCGGGGCGAGCGCCAGAAGCTTTGACCATTGCATTGCAGTCCCTCCAGTCGTCGGCGCCATCATAACCGCGTTGCACTACAATCGGCGTCGCACCGCACGGGAAAGGAGCGGACGGATGGCTGCGGCGGCCCGGCTCCGGCGCGCGAAGCCTGCGGCCCTGGCCGGCGCAGGGGTCGCGGGGTTCGCACTGCTCGGCCTCCTGTCGTACGCCTGGGTCCGGGCCGCCCCCGGCGGCGGCGCGGCGCAGCAGGACGCTCAGCCCGGCGACGTCCATCCCGACATCGAGCTGTTCATCACCGCGGCGACGGCCGGCGACGAGCGGGCCGAACGCGCCCTCGACGAGATCCGCGCGCGGTGGCGCCCCGGCTACGCCGGGATGATCTGGGACATGGCGCGGCTCCTCCGCCCGCCCAGCCCGCGGCTGATCGGGTTCGTCACGCTCGTCCGCTTCCTCGAGCAGCAGACCGGCCAGCGGTTCGGCCGGAACCTCGCCCGGTGGAGCCAGTGGGCGTGGGACCAGCCGTACGACCCGCACCCGGACTACGGCTACCTCAAGGGACAGTGGTACGGCCGGATCGACCCCCGGTTCGCCCACTTCTTCCCGCGCGGCGTCCGCTCGTCGATACGCCTGGACGAGATCGAGTGGGGCGGCGTGGCGGTCAACGGCATCCCGCCGCTCGAGTACCCCGAGAAGCTGCCGGCGGCGGAGGCCGGCTACCTGGAGGACGGCCACGTCGTCTTCGGCGTCGCGCTGAACGGCGAGGCGCGGGCCTATCCGAAGCGGATACTGGCGTGGCACGAGATGGCGCTCGACCGGGTCGGCGGCGTCGAGCTGACCGTCGTCTACTGCACGCTGTGCGGCACGGTGATCCCGTTCGAGAGCGTGGCGGAGGGGAGTCGTCGCACGTTCGGCACCAGCGGTCTGCTGTACCGCTCGAACAAGCTGATGTTCGACCACGAGACGCGCAGCCTGTGGAACACGTTCGAAGGCGAGCCGGTGGTCGGCCCGCTGGTCGGGAGCGGCCTGCGGCTCACCGCCCGCGCCGTGGTGACGACCACCTGGGGCGAGTGGAGGGCGCGGCACCCGGCCACCACGGTCCTGTCGCTCGACACCGGCCACCGCCGCAACTACGACGAAGGGGCGGCGTACCGCGCGTACTTCGCCACCGACGACCTGATGTTCCAGGTCTCGACGACCGACCCCGAACGGCACCTGAAGAACAAGGCGGAGGTGCTGGTGATGCGGTTCGACGACCCCGACTCCGGCGCGCGCCGGCCGCTGGCGATAGCCGCCGACCTGCTCGCCGCCCGCCGGGTCTTCCGGCATCGGTTCGCCGGCCGCGACCTGGTGGTGGTGACGAGCGCGCGGGGCGCCAACCGGGTGTACGACGCAGGCGGCGTCCGGTTCGCGCGCCACGTCGGCGGCGCGGTGGTCGACGAGGACGGCCGGCGGTGGCGCGTCACCGAAGCGGCGCTGGAGCTGGCGTCCGACCGGTCGGTGCGCCGTCCCAGGCTGCCGGCTCAGCGCGCGTTCTGGTTCGGCTGGTACGCCCAGTTCCCCGACACCGCGCTGATCCGATAATCCTGATATTCCTTTGTCCCCGGCGGCCGAAGTACTATAATTCGGATGATCCTGTCGAATCTTTCCGGAAGGGTTGGCGAAGGAGTACGCGGATGACTCATCGACGTCTCGGCCTTCTGCTGGGCGCCGCCGCGGCGGCGCTGCTGCTCCCCGCGGCCGGCCGCGCGCAGCCCGCCGCGGCGGAGGGCTGGACCGCGCCCCGGACCGCGGACGGCCGGCCCGACCTGCAGGGCCGGTGGACGATGGCGACGTACACGCCGCTCCAGCGGCCGGACCGTTTCGCGGGCCGCGAGATGCTGACCGAGGAGGAGGCGGCCGAGCTCAGGAAACTGCTCACCGCCGACGGCGTCGACCCGCTGACGCGGAACGTGCTGGGCGACGATCCGGAGCGGCTGCGCGAGCGGGTCATCCAGACGAAGGAGAACATCCATTACGACAACGCGATCTGGCTGACCGAGGAGCGGCCGAAGAGTCTGTCGAGCCTGCGGACGTCGCTGATCGTGGACCCGCCGGACGGGCGCATCCCGCCGATGACGGCGGAAGGAAAGGCGCGCCGGGCCGAGCGCGAGAGGCTCAGCCGTCACCTGATGACCAACCTTCCCGAGCCGGTCTACGACGGCTACCACACCCGTACGCTCGCCGAGCGGTGCATCGTCTGGCGCCACGAAGGACCGCCGATGGCGCCGCCCGCCTACAACGACATCCTCCAGATCTTCCAGACGCCCGACTACGTGGTGATCTTCCAGGAGATGAGCAACAACAACCCGCGCATCGTCCCGATGGACGGCCGGCCGCGCCTGCCCGCGCGGGTCCGCCTCTGGCCGGGCGACTCGCGCGGCCGGTGGGAGGGCGACACGCTGGTGGTCGAGACCACGAACTTCAACGGCAAGACCCACTACCAGGGAGCGAGCGAGGACCTGCGCGTGGTGGAGCGGTTCGTCCGGGTCGCCGCCGACCGTATCCATTACGAGTGGACGGTCGAGGACCCCCGCACGTGGGAGCGGCCGTGGACCGCGGAGATACCGATGGTCGCCACCGACGAGCTGATGTACGAGTACGCGTGCCACGAAGGGAACCACGACCTGCCGAACATCCTCTCCATCGCCCGCAACCTCGAGCGGCAGGCTGCGGAGAAGGCGGCGGCGGCCGGCGGCTCCCGGTGACGCGGACCCGGCCGGACCCACCGGGCAGGGAGAGCAGGAAGCAGCAGGAAGAAGGAGCCGGAGAGATGGCGCACTCACGCCGGGACGTCGCGCGGAGGACGTTTCTCGCCGCGGCCGGCGCCGGCGCCGCCGCGGCGGCGTTGCCGCGGCCGGCCGCAGCGGCGGCCCCCACCGCCGCCGAGCAGGCGAACCTCGACGCGGTGAACGCCTTCTGCGCCGACTGGAAGGTCCCGTTCGACTGGGATCGGCTCGCCTCGGCGCTCGCCGCGGACTGCAAGTACCGCCCGACGCAGGAGGCGCCGCTGATCGAGGGGCGCGACGCGAGCATCGCCATGCTGCGCGATTTCGCCGGCGCCGCCACCGCATGCGCGTTCGAGGTGATCGATTCGTGGGCGCGCGGGCCGGTGGTGGTCAACGACCGGCTCGACCGGTTCGTCCTGCCGGACCGCACCCTGGAGATCCCGGTCGTCGGGATCTTCTTCCTCGTCGACGGCAAGATCGTCGAATGGACCGACTACACGTTCGAGATTTGAGGAGACTGGCGATGAGACATCGGATGGTGACGGCGGCGGCGATCGCGATCGGGCTGCTGGCGGCGGCGCCGGCCGCCGCGCAGGACGACGCGCGCCGCGCGCCGCGCACGGCGTGGGGCGACCCCGATCTGGCGGGCGTCTGGGACTTCCGCACTCTGACGCCGCTGGAGCGTCCCGACGGGCTCGGCGACAAGGAGTTCCTGACGCCCGAGGAGGCCGCCGCCTTCGAGGAGCAGTCGCTGCGCGAGCGGAACGCCGACCGCCGCGACGGCGCCGACCGGTCGTTCGGGATCGGGAGCGACATCGAGCGCGCCTACAACGACTTCTGGTGGGACTACGGCAGCAGCATCAACGACGACCGGCGCACGTCGCTGATCGTCGACCCGCCCGACGGCCGGATTCCGTGGACGCCGGCGGGGAAGGCCCGGCCCGGCACGTTCGCCCGAGCGTTCTCGGGGATCCCGGCCGCGGGGCCGGAAGACCGGGCGCTGTCGGAGCGGTGCATCCTCGGGTTCAACTCCGGGCCGCCGATGGGGCCGAGCGCGTACAACAACAACGTGCAGCTCTTCCAGACGCCCGACACCGTCGTGATCTTCAACGAGATGATCCACGACGCCCGGATCGTCCCGCTCGACGGCCGGCCGCACCTGCCGGACGGGGTCCGGCAATGGATGGGCGATCCGCGCGGGCGGTGGGAGGGGGACACCCTGGTGGTGGAGACCGCCAACTTCCTGCGGGAGACCCACTTCGCCGGTTCGAGCGCCAACCTGCACTTGGTGGAGCGGTTCACGCGGGTCGAAGACGGCGCGCTGCTCTACGAGTTCACCGCGTCCGACCCGGCCACGTTCACCCGGCCGTGGACGGCGCAGATCCCGATGAAGCGGTCGGACGGCCCGCTGTTCGAGTACGCCTGCCACGAGGGGAACTACGGGATGCACAACCTGCTGGCCGGGGCGCGCGCCGACGAGAAGGCCGCGGCCGGCAAGCAGTAGCAGCG
Source organism: Vicinamibacterales bacterium (assembly GCA_965203565.1). Lineage (GTDB taxonomy): Bacteria > Acidobacteriota > Vicinamibacteria > Vicinamibacterales > UBA8438 > JAAXGX01. Next base: position 72,201 of record OZ241896.1, read on the forward strand.
CCCGCGCGAGAACGCGGAGCGCGCATGCGAGGAGACTCCGGAATGACCAATCGCACGCTGGTCGCGGCCTGTCTGGCGGCGGCGCTCGGAGCGGCGCCCCCGGCGGCGGACGCCCAGGACGGGGCGGCGCCGCGGACGCCGTGGGGCGACCCGGACCTGCAGGGCACGTGGACGAACACCACCACCACGCCGCTGGAGCGGCCGGCGGCGCTCGCCGGCAAGACGGCGCTCACCCACGAGGAACGGGCGGCGATAGACGAGGAGAACGCGCCGGGGATCGACGCCGCGCCCGGCGTCGGGGCGTACAACAACTTCTGGATGGAGCGCGGCTACGTCTACGAGCAGACGTCGCTCGTCGTCGATCCGCCGGACGGCCGGCTGCCGGCCGTCCTGCCGAAGGCGCGGCGGCGGCAGGACGCGCTGCGCGCGTCGCGCCGGTCGCCGTCGTACCCGACCACCTACGAGGAGCCGAGCCTGATGGAGCGGTGCATCACGCGGGGCGTGCCCGGCGTGATGCTGCCCGGCAACTACAACCACAACTACAACATCCTGCAGACGCCGAGCCACGTGGCGATCTTCGCCGAGATGATCCACGACGCGCGGATCATCCCGATCGACGGACGCCCGCACGTCGACCGGTCGATCCGGCAGTGGATGGGCGACTCGCGGGGCCGGTGGGAAGGCGACACGCTGGTGGTGGAGACGGCCGGCTTCACCGACAAGCTGTACGAGCGGCGCGGCTCGCTGCTGGTCTGGGGCACCGGAAGGAACATGTCGGTGGTGGAGCGGTTCACCCGCGTCGGCGAGAGGATCGACTACCGGTTCACGCTGTCCGACCCGACCACCTTCGAGCGCCCGTTCACGGCGTCGATCCCGATGGTCCCCTTGCACGAGCCGATGTTCGAGTACGCCTGCCACGAGGGGAACTACGCGATGGCGAACATGCTGCGCGGCGCCCGCGAGGACGACCGGGCCGCCGAAGCCGCGCTCACCGGGTCGGAGTGAACAGGAGCAATCGCATGCGACGAGGAATCGGGGTACGCCGAGCCGCAGCCGGAGCGGCTCCGGGCGTACGTCGAAGTGGTCTGCGGCGAGATCGACTGAGGAGCGTGAAGATGACCCATCGACGTCCCGGACCGCCCGTCCGCGCAGCGCTGGCGGCGGCTGTCGTCCTGGCGGCGGCGGCCGGCGCCGCGGCCCAGGGCGCCGCGTGGACGACGCCCCTCACGCCCTGGGGCGACCCGGACCTGCAGGGGGTCTGGACCACCGACTGGGAGCGGAGCGTCCCGGTCGAACGGCCGGCCGAGTTCGGCCGGCGGGCGGACCTGAGCGCCGCGGAGATCGCCGCGCGCGCCGACGACGAGGCGCGCCGGGCGGCGGACGACAAGGCCGAGCGCAACCGCCGGCCGGACGACCCCGAGGCCGGACCGGAGCACTGGTACGAGTTCGGCGACCGGGTTTCCCCGCGCACGTCGCTGATCGTCGATCCGCCGGACGGCCGGGTCCCCGCGCTGACGCTCGGCGCGCAGACGCGCTACGTCGACCCCGGCTCCCGGCTTGGCTTCGTCGGGGGGAGCATGGGCGACGGCCCGTTCGACGGGCCGGAAGACCTCCACCTGGCCGACCGGTGCATCACGCGGGGCCTCCCGCAGACCTGGTTCCCGAGCGCCTACAACAACGGCTTCCAGATAGTGCAGAGTCCGGGTTACGTGGCCGTGCTGTACGAACGGCTGCACGAGCACCGGATCATCCCGCTCGACGGGCGCCCGCCGCTCACGCCGGCCGTCGGCCAGTGGTTCGGCGACTCGCGCGGCCGGTGGGAAGGCGACACGCTGGTGGTCGAGGTCGCCAATTTCAGCGACCGGACGAACTTCCGCGGATCGGGGGCCACGCGCCGCCTGATCGAGCGGTACACCCGCGTGGACGCCGACACCGTCCGCGTGGAGATCACGATAGACGACCCCACCACCTGGACGCGGCCCTGGACCGCGGTGGTCAACGGCGTCCACGACCCCGACTACTGGCAGGTGTTCGAGTACGCCTGCCACGAGGGGAACTACGGGATGACGAACATCCTGAGCGCCGCCCGCAACCTGGAGAAGGCGGCGGCGGAGAAGGCGGCGGCCGCGTCAGGCCGGTAGCAGGCCGCGCGCCCGGACCGCGCCTCCCGGTGATCTCCACGTCATCGCGCGCGTCTTGCGGACGGACCGCCCGGAGCGGAATGCTGGCGATCGCGCTGGCGGCCGGCGGCGGGGCGACCGCCGAGGCCCAGCCGCTCGACCCGGCCACCGTCGGCCGGTTCGCGCAGCTTGCGCTCGACTGCGTGCACCGGGAGTATCCGAACAAGCTCGCGCACGTCCTGGCCGGCGACGCCGACGTCAAGCCGCCGCGCGAACTCACGCCCGCCTTCTTCGGCTGCTACGACTGGCACTCCGCCGTGCACGGGCACTGGCTGCTGGTCCGCCTCGCCCGGCTCGCAGGCGACAGCGCACTGGCGCCCGCGGCGCGCCGCGCGCTGTCGCGCAGCCTGACGCCCGGCAACGTCGAAGCCGAGCTCGGGTACCTGAACGGGCGCGGCCGGCTCGCGTTCGAGCGCCCGTACGGCTTGGCGTGGCTGCTGCAGCTGGCGGCCGAGCTGCGCGAATGGCGGGACGACGACGCGGCCCGATGGCGCGCAGCCCTGGCGCCGCTGGAGCGCGAGGCGGCCCGCCGGTTCGCCGACTGGCTCCCCAAGCTGACCTACCCGATCCGCGGCGGCGAGCACAGCCAGACCGCGTTCGCCTTCGGCCTGGCGCTCGACTGGGCGCGGGTCGCCGGCGACGAGGCGATGCAGTGGCTGCTCCGCTCGCGGACCGAGGACTACTACGGGCGCGACCGCGACTGCCCGATCGCCTACGAGCCGTCGGGGCAGGACTTCCTCTCACCCTGCCTGGCCGAGGCCGACCTGATGCGCCGGGTCCGGCCGCCGGCCGAGTTCGCGGTCTGGCTCGACGAGTTCCTCCCGGCGATTCCGGCCCGGGACGGCTCCGACGGCGACGACGGCTCCGGCGGCCGCGCGTGGCTCGAACCGGCGGTGGTGACCGACCCGATGGACGGCAAGCTCGCGCACCTCGACGGCCTCAACCTCAGCCGGGCCTGGATGCTGGAGGGGATCGCGGCCGGCCTTCCGCCGGGCGACGGCCGCCGCCCGGCGCTCCGTCGGGCGGCCCGCCGGCACCGGGAGGCCGGCCTGGCCGCGGTCACCGGGGAGCACTACGCCGGCGGCCACTGGCTCGCCAGCTTCGCGACGTACCTGGTGACCGGGCGGGGGATCCGCTGACGCGAACGGAACGATGCAGTTCGCCGCGAAGCGTCCGGCGCGGCGGCGCCGGCTTCTGTTTGCGTTCCCCGCAGGCATTGCGGGCGTCGCCCTCCTGGGAACGCTCCTGATCCTGCTTCGCGAACTGAATTGGGGCGTCGGCCTGTGGTTCGATTCGCTCAGCTACCTGTTGCGCGCACGACGGATGCTGGCGGGCCCCGGCTGGCTGGTCAGCATCTCCGGCACACAAGCTCCTTTCTATCCGCTCCTGCTGGCGCTGCTGGGAACGTCGGGATTCGATCTGGTCCGCATCGCCGGGCTCGTGAACGCCGCGGCGTTCGGCCTGACGATTCTGGTCTCGGCCCTGTGGCTGAAGAACAGGCTCGAATCCCGCCTGATCGTCCTGTGGGCGGCCGCCGCCATCATGCTGTCGGTCCCGCTCACGAACTTGGCGTCGCAGGTGATGTCCGAGCCGGTATGCATCCTGTTCACGGTGCTTGCCCTGATGCGGGCGGAGAAGTTCCTGAGATCCGGACATTCCGGCGAGCGTTCGTCGTTGGTGTGGGCGGCGTTGTTTTCCGCGCTCGCTTTTCTGACGCGTTACATCGGCGGCGCCGTCGTTCCCGTCGTCGCAGCGCTGCTTCTGATCCGCAAGGGCGCGAGCCTCACGGAAAAGACGCGGCAGGCCGCGATCTACTCGGCCATTTCCATCGCGCCGACCGGTCTTTGGCTGTTGCGCAACTTCCTGTTGTCGGGATCGCTCACGTGGGATGCATCCACGCTCTACCGTCCGCGCACGGGGTTGCCGCAAAACCTGGTCTGGACGTTCGAGGCGCTTGCCGGCTGGATCTTTCCCCTGTCGCGGTCCGGCGAATCCGCGGCGCCGATGCTGTGCCTCCTGTCCGCGGCCGCGGCGGGATGCCTGCTGCGCCTGTCGGGTTCGGAGTCCGGGTCCGCCGGCGGGGCCGCGGCTCGATCCGGCCGGATATTCCTGCTCTTTTCGTCGGCCTACGTCGTCCTGCTCGTCGCATCCGGGTTCGTCGTGGAGATCGAAAGCGGAAATTTCAGCAGGTATCTCTCGCAAGTCTACGTCCCGATGGTCATCGCCGCGGCGCTTGCCGCGGACCGGCTGCTGACCCGCGCCGGTCGTCCGCTCTCGGCGCGACGCGGGATTCCACCACGGGCCGTGAAGCCCGCCGGCGCCGTCCTGATCGCATCGATGCTCCTCTGGCTGCACTACCCGGCCATGGAAAACGCCCGAGCGGCGGCCACGCACTTCACCCGCGGTTTCGGGTATGCATCCGAGCGCTGGCGCCATCACGACGTGCTGGAATACCTCGCGAGGAATCCGGTGGACGACCCGGTCCACACCAACCTGTTCGAACTGGCGGAATTTCATACCGGCCTTCGAACCAGGATGATGCGAGTGCGGTTTCAACTGGACGAGGCGCTGAACGGGCCGCCGGCCTTCATCGTCTACTTCCGGGAAACGCGGTCGGAGGATCTCGCGCCGCTCATCGAGAGTCTGCCGGAGGTGGAGACGAAGTTTCGCGGCCGCGACGGGGCCGTCTACCACTTCGCGCTGCGCGGGCGGCGCAGCCTGGACCAGATAGTCGGGGAGTCCGAGCCGATCATCCGCTCCGGCCGCTACGCCGTCCATCTCGACGAAGACCGGTTGGTGTACGTGCGGAATGCGCCCGACAGAGGCGACGACGCCGGCCTCCGGTTCTTCCTGCACGTCGTCCCGGCGCAGACGGAGAACCTGCACTGGGCGAGGCGGTGGCTCGGGCGCCGGCAATTCGATTGGGGAGAGTCCTGCGCCTGGCGAAGCGGCGGGAGATGCGCGGTGGTGGTCGGGCTGCCGAAGTACGACGTCGCATCGATCACGACCGGTCAATACCGGGCGGGGCCGAACCGGGAGTATGGAGACCTGACGTACGGCCGTTCGGCGAAGGTCGTCTGGAACTTCATCACCACCGGTCGATTCGCTCTCGAGGACCGCGTATGGGAAGGCGAATACCGTTTTCCCTGACGCCGTTCAGGCGCGCCGCGCGCAGGTGTTGTAGTATTTCCGTGCGCCTGCAGCTTGGGCGAACTCGGCGGCCCAGGCGTTCATGCGCATTCATCTGATCAACCCAAGCCACATCGCGTTCGGACTCGCGGTCATCACGCCGCGCTGGCTCTACGTCCTGGCCCACGCCACTCCCCGGAAGTGGGGCGACCCGCGCCTTGTCGACGAGACGCTCGAACTGCTCGACCCGGAAACGATCGAGGCCGGCGACGTCGTGGGCATCAGCATCCATACCGGCAACGCGCTGCGGGGCTACGAGGTGGGCCGGCTCTGCCGCAAGCGGGGCGCGCACGTCGTCTTCGGGGGCATCCACGCCACGCTGTATCCCGACGAGGCGCACGAGCGGGGCGGCGCGCATGCCGCGGTCAAGGGGGACGGCGACGAAATCTGGCCGCAGGTGCTCGAAGACATCGCGGCCGGACGGCCTGAGCGGGTCTACGAGGGGGGGCGGGCGCCCGGAGCCTCGCTGCAGAAGGCGCGCTGGGACCTGATGCCGCGCGACCGTTACATGTGGGCCTCGGTGCAGACCGTGCGGGGCTGTCCCAAGCACTGCTCCTTCTGCTCGGTCTGGCGCACCGACGGGCAGGAGCCCCGCCAGCGGACCGTCGACGCCGTCATCGGGGAGATCGTCGAGCTGCGCCGGATGGGATTCCGCTTCATCGCGCTGGCCGACGACAACTTCTATCCGGTCACGCTGGACGACCTGGCGATGGCTCGCCGGCGCGAGTCCCCCTCCCGGCTGCACGAGCTCGAGTCGCTGCGCGAGGAGCGTTTCGAGCTGATGGAGCAGCTCGCGAAGCTGCCCGGCGACACGGTCTTCTTCACGCAGATCACGATGGAGGCGGCTGAGGATCCGGCGTTTCTCGACGCCATGCGCAACGCGCGCGTCCGCGGCGCCCTGATAGGCGTGGAGGCAATCACCGAGGAAGGCCTGAAGGACGTCTACAAGGGGTTCAACCTGGCCGGCGACGCCCTTGTGAAACGACTTCGGAAGTTCCGCGAGCATGGCGTGCAGGTGCTCGGATCGTTCATCTTCGGCCTGCCGAGCGACCGGCCGGACAGCTTCGAGGCGACCGCCGCGCTGGCCCATGCCGCCGACATCGACTTCGCGCAGTTCCTGACCCTGACGCCGTTCCCCGGCACGGTCGACTTTCTGAAATGGGAGAAGAACGAGGCGGCGGGGTTGCCCGACGTGGACGGCGTCCCGGTAAGCCGCTACTGGTTGATCCCGCCGATCATGCGGCCGAAGATCTTCTCGCCGCATCCGGTGATGACGGCCGAGGAGATCCGAGTCGGCGTCCAGCGCGCGTGGGACCGCTTCTACTCGCTCGGCAAGGTCTGGCGGCGCTCGCGCTGCGTCCGCTCCCTTCGCCATCGTCTGGCCTTCATGCTGGTTTCCAAGCTGTATCGTCAGATGTACGGCAACACCGGCATCGCCACCGACAGCGCCCGGGTCGCGCGCTCCGCCGCATGGGCCCGGTGGCTGGCCATCCCGCTCAAGCGCCTGTTCTCGGCCCCCCCGATGCCGGACCTGCAGGCGCCGGCGCGGCGGAGCAGCCGCCGGGCGGACGCAGCGTGACGATTCTCCCGTCTTGACGTCCCCGACTTCGGACGTCTCGAATCGGCCAGGCGGCTGGTTTCACAGCCCGTGGTGGAATCCCCGCGTCGCGCCGAGAGCGGTGAGGCGCCCGCCTGACAAGGCGTGAGGAGGGCGCATATTGGGCATATGCAACCGACGAACAACGCCGTCAGGCGGGATGCATCGCCGCTCGAATGCAGCGGGGATTTTCGCCACGGGCTGTTCAGCCGCCGGGCGCCGCGTCGCGCAGTTCCTCCAACAGCGCGCCGACCTGCCGCAGGAGCGCGTCGTCGTCGTCGCCGGCGCCGCGGCCGGCCCGGCCCTCGCCGCCGGGCGGCGGGGCCAGCGCGTCGAGGTCGATGCGGAGCACCGCCGGCGGGGTGACGGCGACGGCCGGCCGGGCCTGGACGAAGGCGACGAGCTGCGCCGGGTCGAGCCGGGCGCGCTCGCCGAAGCGCACGACGAGCCGCCGCCGCTCCCGTTCTATCGACTCCGCGCCCAGGCGGTCGGCCAGCAGCCGGATCCGGCCGTACTGCGCCAGGCGCAGGACGGAGGGGGGCGCGGGACCGTAGCGGTCCGCGGTCTCGTCGAGCACCGCGGCCAGCGCGGCCTCGTCCCGCGCGCCCGCCACCCGCCGGTACAGCGCCAGCCGCTGGTTCGTCTCCGCGACGTACCGCTCGTCTATCCGCAGGTCGACCCCCAGGTTGACGGCGGACCGGTGGTCGTCCTCCACCTCCTCCCCCTTCAGCTCGCGCACCGTCTGATCGAGCAGCTTCACGTACAGGTCGAACCCGATAGCCTCGATGTGGCCGCTCTGCTGCGCGCCGAGCAGGTTGCCGGCGCCGCGGATCTCCAGGTCGAGCGCGGCCACGCGGAAGCCGCTCCCGAGATCGCTGAACTCCCGGATGGCGGCCAGCCGGCGGCGGGCGACGTCCGACAGGGCGTCGCCGGGCGGAACCAGCAGGTAGGCGTAGGCGCGCCGTCCGGACCGTCCGACCCGGCCGCGCAACTGGTAGAGCTGCGACAGGCCGTACCGCTCGGCGTGGTTGACGATGATCGTGTTGACGTTCGGGATGTCGAGGCCGTTCTCGATGATGGTGGTCGCCAGCAGCACGTCGTACTCGCGGGCGACGAAATCGAGCATCACCTGCTCGAGCGCCGCCTCGCTCGACTGGCCGTGCGCCACGGCCAGCCGGGCCTCGGGCGCTATCCGCCGGATCATGGCGGCCACCGAGTGGATCGAGTCGATCCGGTTGTGGACGAAGTAGACCTGCCCGTTCCGCTCCAGCTCCGCCCGGATCGCGCGCGCCGCCACCGCCGTGTCGAACTGGACGACGTTCGTCTGGATCGCCAGCCGGTCCTTGGGCGGCGTCTCGATGACCGACATGTCGCGGATACCCATCAGCGACATGTTCAGCGTGCGGGGGATCGGCGTGGCGGTCAGCGTCAGCACGTCCACCTTCCGGCGCAGCCGCTTGATCCGCTCCTTGTGCGCGACGCCGAACCGCTGCTCCTCGTCGACGACGAGCAGCCCGAGGTCGTGGAACCGCACGTCCTTCGACAGCAGGCGGTGGGTGCCGATCATCACGTCGACCTTGCCGGCCGCGAGGTCGGCCAGGACCGCCCGCTGCTCGGCGCGGCTCCGGAACCGGCTCACCATCTCGATCCGGACCGGGAACGCCGCGAAGCGCGCCGTCACCGTCTTCAGGTGCTGGAACGCCAGCACGGTGGTCGGGGCGAGCAGCGCCACCTGCTTGCCGTCGATGACCGCCTTGAAGGCGGCCCGCAGCGCCACCTCGGTCTTGCCGTACCCGACGTCGCCGCACAGCAGGCGGTCCATCGGCGACGGCGCCTCCATGTCCCGCTTGACGTCGGCGACCGCCGCCGCCTGATCGGGCGTGAGCGGGTGCTCGAACGCCGCGTCGAACTCCTCCTGCCAGTGGCTGTCGGGGCTGAAGCGGTGGCCGGCGGCCGCCTTGCGGGCGGCGTACAGCCGGAGCAGCTCCTGCGCCATGTCGCGCATGGCGCGCCGCACGCGGGTCTTCGCCTTCTCCCACGTCGCCCCGCCCAGCTTGTCGACCGTCGGCCGCTGGCCGCCGGTGTACTTCTGAACCAGGTCGAGCTGCTCGACCGGCACGAACAGCTTGTCGCCGGCGGCGTACCGGAGCTCCATCAGCTCGTGCGCCGCGCCGCCGACCGCCATCCGCCGCAAGCCGACGAAGGCGCCCACTCCGTGGTCCACGTGCACCACGTGGTCGCCCACCTTCAGGTCGCGCAGGTCGGACAGGAACGACCGGGCCGCCGGCCGGCCGGCGTCGCGGCGCTGTTCGGCGAACAGGTCGGTCTCGGCATGCAGGCGGAGGCCCGCTTCGGGCAGCCGGAACCCCTGCGACAGCCGCCCGGTCGCCACCAGCAGCGACGCGCCGGCCGCCGCGTCCGGATCCCCGACCGAGACGGCGCGCAGGTCGTACTCCCGGAGGAGCTCCGCGATCCGCTCGGCGCGGCCGGCGGTGGCCGCAAAGAAGAGCTGCGTCTCGCCCCGGTCGCGGCCGGCCCGGACCTCCGCGACCCAGTCGGCCAGCCGGCCGTGGCGCCGGACCGCAGGCTGGCACGAAACGCGGCGCGCGCCGGCCCGTGCGCCCGCTCCTTCCCCGGCGCCGGCCGGACCGGCGCCGGGATCGTCCAGGTCAAGCGTCTCGAACCGCGTCGACGCCGCCGCAATCACGCGGGCCGCCTCCGGCCCGGCCAGCAGCGCCTCCGGCGGCAGGACGCTGCGGCCCTGGTCCACCGCGGTCCGGTGGCTCCGCTCGATCTGCTCCATCCGGTCCGCCGTCCGGCGGGCGCACGCCTCGGCCTCCCGGATGACCACCCGCATCGACGCCGCGGCCAGATAGTCGAGGATGCTGGCGCCGCGGTCGAGGGCCGGCTCGGCCAGGTCCTCCGCCGGCTCGACGTCCGCATCACGGCCGCCGCCGAGCCGATCGAACAGGTCGCGAAGCGGAACGACGGCGGTGCGGTCCAGCTGCGCGATCGACCGTTGGGAGCCGGGGTCGTACCGCCGGAGCGACTCGATCACGTCGCCGGCGAACTCCACCCGCACCGGATGCTCCTCCCCGGCCGGGAAGAAGTCCACGACTCCGCCGCGCACGCAGTACTCGCCGTGCCGATCGACCGGGTCACCCGGCGTGAAGCCGCCGTCGGCGAGCAGCGCGCCGAGCGCGGTCGGCGACGAGAAGCCGCCCACGACCAGCGTCTCCGCGGCGGCGAGCAGGCGCGCCGGCGGACTGAGGCGCGGCAGCAGCGCCGCCGCCGACGCCACGACGAGGCGCGCCGTCCCCTGCGCCATCGCGGTCAGCGCGCGCGCCCGGGTCGCCGTCACGTCCAGGTGCGGCGCGATGGCGTGGTACGGATCGACCTCCGGCGACGGCAGCGGCAGGACCGCCCGCGCCGGGTCGCGCGCCGCCGCGCCGAGCAGCGCGGCGGCGAACAGCCGCGCGTCGGCGGCCGCCGCCTCCATCTCGGCGTCGGACGGCGCCACCAGGAGAACCGGCGCCTCGGCCGCCATCGCGGCGGCGGCCAGCGCCTGGGCCGGCGGCGACAGGCCGGCCACCACCGGCGCGGCGGCGGCGAGTCCGGCCCGGTCGGCGGCCGACTTGAGGGCCGCCTTCAGCGTGAGCGGCGTCGCGGCAAGCGGCACGTCGTCACCACGGGCGGTCAGGACTCCGCCGGCGCGCGGAACCGGATGTTCGGCGTGAACGTCCAGGAATGGGCCGGCCGGTAGATCCCGGCGTCCTTCGTGCGCGACTTCACGCGGAAGGTGTACAGCAGGCGGTGGTAGTCGTACGGCGCGCCGTCATGGCGGTGGGCGGCGACGTCGAGCTTGTACGTCCCCTCCACCAGGTCGAGGCGGTCGATGGTGAACACGACCTCGCCGGCGCCGGCCATCGTCTCCGGCGTCATCCGCTCGATGTCGGTGTTGGTGCCGTAGCAGCAGACCCCTTCGGCGTTGAAGATGCTGACGCCGAAGACGAAGTCGGTCACCGCGGCCGGGGCGGCGACCCGCATCCGGACCGCCATCCGTGCGCCGGACGGGAACAGGTGGGCCGGCCCGTCGTCCCCCTCCAGCGCGACCGCCTCTATCGTGACCGGCCCGTCGCCCCACCGCCCCGGCGCCGCCCGGAACATGTCGGCCTGCTGATCGGCGGGGGCCTGCGCCGCGGCGCCGGGGATCGCGGCGCCGGGAGCCGCGCCGCCGGAGGCCGCGCCGGCGCCGTCCCCCTTCCGGGCCGCCTCCTGCATGCGCCGGTCGCTCGCGGCCAGCGTCCGCTCCTCCGCCTTCTCCACCTGGCTCACGTACGCCTGCACCACCCGCCGCGGGTCGCCGAGGGCCCGTTCGGCCCCTCGGTCGATCCAGAGCGCCTCGTCGCAGAAACGCTCCACCATCCCCAGCCCGTGAGTGACCAGGACGATCGTCTTCCCCCGGCGCTTGTACTCGGCGAACTTGTCGAGGCACTTCAGGCTGAACGCCTCGTCGCCGACCGCCAGCACCTCGTCGACCAGCAGGACGTCGGGGTCCACGTGCACCGCGACGGCGAACCCGAGCCGCATGTACATCCCGGACGAGTACGTCTTGACGGGAGCATCGATGAACGCCTCCAGCTCGGCGAACTCGACGATCTCGTCGAAGCGGCGCGCGATCTCCCGCTTCGTCAGCCCAAGCATCACCCCGTTGACGAAGACGTTCTCGCGACCCGATATCTCCGGGTGGAAACCGGCGCCGAGCTCGATCAGGGCCGAGATCCGCCCCGATATCCGGACGCGGCCGGAGGTCGGCTTCGTGATGCCGGCGATCAGCTTCAGCGTGGTGCTCTTGCCCGAACCGTTTCGGCCGATGACGCCGAACGCGCAGCCGGCGGGAACGGCGAGCGACAGCCGGTCGACCGCCAGGAACGTCTCCTCGGGGCCGAGGCCGCCCGCCAGGCTCCCCTTCAGGATGGCGCTCTTGAGCGTGGCGAACCGCCGCCGGTGGGCGTAACGGCGGTACACCTTCGAGACTTCCTCGAACTCGACGGCGACGGCGGCGCTCATACCTCCTCCGCGAACGAGTCGCGCAGCCGGTCGAACAGCGCGTAGCCGAGCGCCATCAGCGCCACCGACAGCGCCGCGAGCGCGAGGAGCCACTTCCAGTGTCCGAACGGCCCGTCGTAGAACAGGATCTCCTGGTACGAGATGGCGAGGTGCGCGAACGGGTTCAGGTCCATGAAGACCTTCCCGCCCGGCGGGATCATCGACATCGGGTAGATGATCGGCGTCGAGAAGAACCAGAGCGTCAGGAGGTTGCCCAGCAGGTCGCGGATGTCCCGGAAATGGACGGTCAGCGCCGACAGGACCAGGCCGAGCCCCAGCGTCAGCAGCAGCTGCACGGCGATCACCACCGGTATCCAGGCCAGCTCGGCCGCGCGCAGCGGACCGGGCAGCTCGCCGATGGCGGCGTAGAACGCGAGGAACCCGCCCAGCACCGGCAGCGCGAAGAAGAAGTGGAACATGTTCGCGAGCACCGAGACTATCGGAAGGATCTCGGCCGGGAACATCACCTTCTTGATCAGGTTCCCGTTGGCGATCAGCACGTTCGACGTTTCGAGCAGCGACGACGAGAACCAGGTCCACGGGAGCAGCCCGCAGAAGAGGAACAGCGCGTACGGCTCCAGGTCGGCCCGGAAGCCGGGCAGGATCACCGAGAAGACGAACGAATAGACCAGCAGCAGCAGCAGCGGGTTGGCGAACGACCAGAAGAACCCGAGGATCGACCCGCGGTAGCGCGCCTTCAGCTCGCGGACGACGAGCGTCCGGACGAGGCCGCGGCACCGGAGAAGCTGCCGGAGGTTAGCCAGCATCGACGTCGATCATGACCACGGTGACGTTGTCCGGTCCGCCGCGCGCGTTGACCAGCCGCACCAGCTCGTCGCACGCCGCCTGCCGGTCTGCGCGCCCCGATGCGACGTCGCCGATTTCCGGGTCCGGCAGCACCGACGAGAGGCCGTCGGAGCAGAGGAGCAGGCGGTCGCCCGGCCGGAGCGCCAGGTCCTCCGCGTCCGCTTCCACCCCCGGCTCGCCGGTGAGCGCCCGCGTGACGAAGTGGCGCCACGGATGCGCGCGCGCGGCGGTCTCCGTCATCCGTCCCTCCCGCACCTGGTCCTCCACCCACGAGTGGTCGCGCGTGAGACGGGTCAGGCCGCCCGCTCGGCACAGGTACGCCCGGCTGTCGCCTACGTGGGCGAGCGCGCCGCCCGGGTCGGCCGTCAGCACCGCCACGGCGGTCGTCGCCATCCCGCGCAGCTCCGCCGCGGCCGCCGCGCGATCCGCTATCCGCCGATTCGCCCGGTCGAAGCCGGCGCGCAGCCGGTTGCCCCCCCGGCCGAGCGCCGCATCGAACGGGACGGGCCATGCGTCGTCAGCGCCGAGCGCCGCCGTCGCCTCCACCACCCCGGAGATCGCCTCCACTGCGAGCTGCGCCGCCACCTCGCCGGCCGCATGTCCGCCCATCCCGTCGGCCACCACGAACAGCCCCAGCTCCGGGCGTGCGCAGTAGCAATCTTCGTTGTGGGAGCGGCGGCGGCCGACGTCGGTGCGGGCGGCCCAGGATGCGTGCATCGATCTCATCCGCGGACGCGAGGCCCCGGGCGGCGCCCCCCGCAACCCGGCGGGGCCGCGCCGGCGGGCCGCTACAGTCCCGCCCGCGGCCGCACCCGGACCTTCGACGCCACCTGCAACCGGACGAGCGACTTGAGGAGCGCGATGCGGGCCCGTTCGAAGTCGACGTCGACGGCGCGCGTTTCGAGGCGTTCGCGCGCGCGGCGCTCGGCCGCCCTCGCGCGGTCCACGTCTATCGTCTCGGCGCGTTCGGCGATCCGCGCCAGGACCGTGACGCGGTCCGGAAGGATCTCGGCGAACCCGAACGCCACCGAGGCGAACAGCCGCTCCTCGCCCTGCCGGAACCAGAGCTCGCCGACCCGGAGCGCCGTCACCAGCGGCGTATGCCCCGGCAGCACGCCGAGGAACCCTTCTGCTCCCGGGATCTGAACCTCGTCCACCGACTCGTGGACCATCGAGCGATCGGGCGTGACCAGCTCGAACCGGAGTGACGACGGAAGCGCCATGTCGATTCGCCTCGGACCGGGCTACTCCGCCGCGGCCGCCATCTTCTCCGCGTTCGCGAGCGCCTCGCCGATGGCGCCGACCATGTAGAACGCCTGCTCGGGCACGGCGTCGTGCCGGCCGTCGACGATCTCGCGGAACCCGCGGACCGTCTCGGCGATCGGGACGTACTTGCCCTCCAGGCCGGTGAACTGCTCGGCGACGAAGAACGGCTGCGACAGGAACTTCTGGATCTTCCGCGCCCGGGCGACGCTCAGCTTGTCGTCCTCCGACAGCTCGTCGATTCCGAGGATGGCGATGATGTCCTGCAGATCCTTGTAGCGCTGGAGGACCTCCTTCACGTCGCGCGCCGTCGCATAATGCTCGTCGCCGATCACCCGCGGGTCGAGGATGCGGGAGGTCGAGGCGAGCGGATCGACGGCCGGATAGATGCCGAGCTCCACGATCGACCGCGACAGGTTGGTGGTGGCGTCGAGGTGGGCGAACGTGGTCGCCGGCGCCGGGTCGGTGTAGTCGTCGGCCGGGACGTAGATCGCCTGCACCGACGTGATCGACCCTTTCCGCGTCGAGGTGATCCGCTCCTGCAGCGCGCCCATCTCGGTGAGGAGCGTCGGCTGGTAACCGACCGCCGACGGCATCCGGCCGAGGAGCGCCGACACCTCGGACCCCGCCTGCGTGAAGCGGAAGATGTTGTCGATGAACAGCAGGACGTCCTTCTCCTCCGCGTCGCGGAAGTACTCGGCGACGGTCAGCGCGCTCAGCCCGACCCGCAGCCGGGCGCCGGGCGGCTCGGTCATCTGGCCGTACACCAGCGCCGCGCGCGACTTGGCCGGATCGTCGGGATCGACCACGCCGCTCTCCTGGAACTCCAGCCACAGGTCGTTCCCCTCGCGCGTCCGCTCGCCGACGCCGCCGAAGACCGAGACGCCGCCGTGCTTGAGCGCGATGTTGTGGATCAGCTCCTGGATGATGACCGTCTTGCCGACGCCGGCGCCGCCGAACAGCCCGATCTTGCCCCCCTGCAGGTACGGCTCGAGCAGGTCGATCACCTTGATGCCGGTCTCGAACATCCGGAGTTCGGTCGACTGGTCTTCGAGCGGCGGGGCCGGCCGGTGGATCGGCCACCGCTCCTCGGCCGCGACGGCCCGGTCCGGGAAGTCGACCGGCTCGCCGAGGACGTTGAGCACCCGGCCGAGCGTCTGCGGGCCGACCGGCATCGAGATCGGCGCCCCGGTGTCGACCGCCGCCATCCCGCGCTGCATCCCGTCGGTCGGCTTCATGGCCACGGCCCGCACGCGGCTCTCGCCGAGGTGCTGCTCCACTTCCGCGATGACGTCGATCGGCTCGACGCCCTCGGCCTCCACTTCCGCCTTGATCCGGAGCGCGTTGTAGATCGGGGGCAGATGGCCGCCCTCGAACTCGACGTCGACCACCGGCCCGATCACCTGCACCACGCGTCCGACCGCCTGTTCCACGTCCGCCATTCGTCCGACTCCTCCGTTGCTCTCCGGGTTCCGGCCCTGTCAGCCCGCCACGGGCTGCTACAGCGCCTCGGCGCCCGACACCACCTCGATCAGCTCGTGCGTGATGGCGGCCTGCCGCACCTTGTTCATGTGCAGCGTCAGCCCGTCGATCATCTCGCCCGCGTTCCGGGTGGCCGCGTCCATCGCCGTCATCCGCGACGCATGCTCGGCCGCCGCCGACTCCAGCAGCGCGTGGAAAAGCTGCGTCTCGACGTAGCGGGGCAGCAGGTCGGCGAAGATCCGTTCCGGGGACGGCTCGAACAGATAGTCGGCCGGCGCCGCTTCCGCCGCGTCTTCCGGCGCCTCGATCGGCGGGACCGGCAGCACCTGGTCGATCGTCACCTTCTGCTGCAGCACGCTCTTGAACTCGTTGTAGAGGACCGCGACTTCGGAGACCTCGCCCGACTCGTACTGCGCAACGGCCGTCTCGGCCATCGCCTCGGCATGGGCGTACCGGAGGTCGCCGAACAGGTTCACCAGCTCGAACCGGACGTCGGCGCCGGCCCAGCGGCGGGTGAAGAAGTCACGCCCCTTGCGCCCGACCAGGCCGAGCGCGACCTCACGGCCGGCGGCGGTGGCGGCGAAGCCGGCCGCGCGGCGGATCAGCGCGGAGTTGAAGCTGCCGCACAGCCCCTTGTCGGCCGTCACGACGAACAGCAGGATCGGCGCGTCGGGCGACGACGGCGGCGCGAGGAGCGGATGCCCGGCGGCCGACCCGCCGCGGGCCGCGAGGCCGCTCAGCATCCGCTGCATCCGCTCGGCGAACGGCCGCGCGCCGACTATCCGGTCCTGCGCGCGGCGCAGCTTCGAGGCGGCGACCGTCTTCATCGCCTTCGTGATCTGCTCCGTCGACTTGACGGCCCGGATCCGGCGCCGGAGGTCTATGAGAGACGGCATTGGCGATCACTCGGCGAGAAGCTGCCCGCCCAGACTTGTTCGTACCCTTCCCGACGCCCCACGAACTGTCCGGTGCGGATGCTGGCGATGCCGTAATCGGGCAGAGAACGCACGGCGTAGCATTTGCCGTCCCGCCGCCAGAAGTGCAGGTGACCGAAGTCCCGGTTCTCGAATCCGTGCCGTCGCCTGTCTGCGGGAAGATCGTTCGCATCGACAGGGTGCACGTGCAGGAAGAATCTCGGCCAGCCCTGCAGGTCCATCGCCGCCGGGCACTCGCGGCGGAGATAAAGCAGCTCCCCCCCTCCCCCCCTCTCGTTCCTGAAGAAGTGGACGTCGTAGTCAGGAGACTGCAGAACGGGGCGTTGCGCGTCCGCGCGCCGCTCGTATCGAGTCAGAGCGGCTTCGTAAACGCTGCTGTCGTAGAGAAACGACGACCGGTTGTCAGGAGTCAGGGAACGCACGCCTGCGAGCCGATCACCCAGGACGAAATCGGCGAGATGCCTCTTGTTCAAGTCCGTCTTCACGACGCCCCTGGAATAGTAGTACAGACGCGTCAGGACAGTGACCGTCTTTCCTTCCGCCAGATTCCAGATGGCGTCGGAGTCGGCCGCCCTCATCCTTTCGAGCTCCGCGAGTTCCGGGTCGTGGGTGGTCCGGGCCATGAGGAAGCACGACAGCACGAAAGTCGCCGCCGCCGCGAGCACCGTGACGCGGCGGCGAACGCCCGGCCGGCCAGGACGCGGCAGCGTCAGTGCGAACAGCACGAGCGGGACGCCAGTATAGAACATGCCATTGAATTCGTGCCCGCCAAATCTGACCGTCTCGCGCATGATTATCGCCCAGCACGGTCCGGACAGCGCGAGCGCCGCCAGCGGAAGGCGGCAGCGGACAGTCGGCCGAACCACCAGGACCAGCGTCGTCAACACCGCCAGCACGGACACGGCGACGAGACTCGGCGTCCCGTACCGACGCGCCACGGGAGTCTCGCCGACGTCGACGACGAAGCGGCTGACGGCGTAAGGGACCGACGCCAGCCCGATGCGGCTGAACTGCTGCTCGGCGAAGCCCGGCCAGTTGAACGCGCCGCCACGCGATACGACGCTGGTGCGATAGAGCGCCGACTGCACCGAAGGCAGCTCCGCCAGCGGCGTCTCGCCGCCGAGCGCCGCATGCTCCCGCGCGACGTTCGTCCCCAGCACCACCGACCCGAACAGCACCGCAACCACCCCCAGCGTCAGGCAGCGGCGGGCGGCGAGACCGTCCCCGCGGCGCCACGCCGACGCCAGACCGAGCGCCACGAACGGACCGACCAGCGCATAGACCTTCCAGTCCAGCAGCAGCGCCCCGCACGTCTTCGCCACCAGCTGCCCATACCGCCCTTCGGTCGCGAACACCGCCATGCCGTGAAAGACCAGCAGCAGGCCGAACAGGCCGACGGCCCCCTCCGTCGCGACCATGTCGGCGAAGTAGAGGGCGTGGAACGACGAGAACGCCAGCAGCGTGGCCGCCAGCGCCGTCCAGGGGTCGCGCACCAGCCGGCGCAGGGCGAGCCAGGCGAGCGCCGCCGCGGCGGCATGCAGCGCCAGCATCAGCAGCCGCGCGGCGCGCAACCGGGCCCACGCATCGTCCGCGAACGGCAGCGTGACGAGCTTGATCAGCAGGTGTCCGAGCACGGGGAAGCGGTTGTACGGCACGTAGCGGCGGCGGCCTTCGTCGTCCAGCCGCTGCGCGTAGAAACCGAGAAAACGGTGCTCCGGCGACAGGCTCTCGGCCACCAGCATGTTGTTCCACGTGATCCCGAGTTCCGAACCGGAGGTCCACCGGTCGGGGTCGCTGCCGAGAAGCAGCGCCGCCGCCAGCGCCAGCAGCAGGACGAGCGCCGGCGCCGCCGAACGCGGCGTCACGGCGCCGGCGCCGGCCGGAGCGGGAGACCGGGGCCGCGGGCCGGCGCTTTCGACAGGAGATCGCTGCGGCGGAGAGTCGGGGTTCAGCAAGAGATGGCTACGCAGCCCGTGGTGAAACGCTCAGGCGGCGGCCCCGGCGCGGGCGGCCGTGAACTGCCGGGTGAACTCTTCGATGGCGGCGGAGACGTCCGCCTTGAGCTGGTCGTCGAGCTGCTTCGACTCGGCCAGCCGCGTCAGCACGTCCTGATGCCGCGCTTCGATGAACTGGTTCAGCTCGCGCTCGTACGCCGCCACGTCGCTCTCGGCCACCCCGTCCAGGTGCCCGTTGGCGCCCGCGAAGATGATGAGAACCTGCCGCTCCACCGCCAGCGGCTCGTACTGCGGCTGCTTGAGCACCTCGACCAGGCGGCGGCCGCGGTTGAGCTGGTCCTGCGTCGCCTTGTCGAGGTCGCTCCCGAACTGCGCGAACGCCGCCAGCTCCCGGAACTGGGCCAGGTCGAGCCGCAGGGTGCCGGCCACTTGCCGCATCGCCCGCACCTGCGCCGACCCGCCGACCCGCGACACCGAATTGCCGACGTTGATGGCGGGGCGGATACCCTGGTGGAACAGATCGGTCTCCAGGAAGATCTGCCCGTCGGTGATCGAGATGACGTTGGTCGGGATGTAGGCCGACAGGTCGCCGGCCTGCGTCTCGATGATCGGCAGCGCGGTGAGCGAGCCGCCGCCGAGTTCGTTGCGCATCTTCGCGGCCCGCTCGAGCAGCCGCGAGTGCAGGTAGAAGACGTCGCCCGGATACGCCTCGCGGCCCGGCGGCCGGCGGAGCAGCAGCGAAATCTCGCGGTACGCCTGGGCGTGCTTCGACAGGTCGTCGTAGATGCAGAGCGCGTGGCGGCCGCGGTCGCGGAAGTGCTCGCCCATGGCGCACGCCGAGTACGGACTGATGTACAGCAGCGGCGCCGGGTCGGACGCGCCGGCCGTCACCACGATGGTGTACTCCATCGCGCCGTGCTCCTCGAGAGTGCGGACGACCTGCGCGACGGTCGACTGCTTCTGGCCGATCGCGTTGTAGACGCAGACGACGTCGAGCCCCTTCTGGTTGATGATGGCGTCGACCGCCACCGCCGTCTTCCCGGTCTGCCGGTCGCCGATGATCAGCTCGCGCTGGCCGCGCCCGATCGGGATCATGGCGTCGATCGCCTTGAGGCCGGTCTGGAGCGGCTCCTTCACCGGCTGACGATCGACGACGCCGGGGGCGATCTTCTCGATCGGGGCCTGCTGCGCGGTCGCGATCGGTCCCTTGCCGTCCACCGGCTGGCCGAGCGCGTTGACGACTCGCCCGAGCAGCTCCTCTCCGACCGGAACCGAGATGATCCTCCCGGTCCGCTTGACCGGATCGCCTTCCTTGATCTCGGTCGTCTCGCCGAGCAGGACCGCGCCGACGCTCCCTTCTTCGAGGTTGAGCGCGATGCCCAGGATCCCGTGCGGGAACTCGAGCATCTCGGTCGCCATGGCGCCCTCCACGCCGTGGATCTGCGCGATGCCGTCGCCGACCGACACGACCGTGCCGACCTCGGCGACGTCGACGTCGAGCGTGTAACTCCCGAGCTGGTCCTTGATGATTCTGGAGATCTCGTCCGCCTTGATGTCCATGCCTCGACTCCGTTCACCCCGCCGCGCCGCCGAGCAGCCGCTCCCGCAGCCGCGCGAGATGCCGCGCAACGCTGCCGTCCCACACCGTGCTCCCGATCCGGGCGACCACGCCGCCGATCACCTCGGGGTCCACTTCGGTCTCCACGGTGACCTGCCTGCCGGTGGCCGCTTCGAGCCTCCGGGCGATCTCCTGCATACGGCCGTCCGGGAGCGGCGACGCCGTGGTGATCCGCGCGCGGACCTCGCCGCGGAGCTCCATCAGCCGCTCGCGGTAGACGTCGAGGATCTCGGGCAGCAGCGAGAGCCGGTCGTGCTCCGCCAGCAGGTTCAACAGCCGCCCGGTGATCGGCGACAGGTCGCCGGCGCGCTCGAGGAGGGCGGCCACCACGGCCCGCTTCGGGGCGGGCGGCACGGACGGCCCGAGGAGACTCTTGCGCAGCAAGGGATGCTCGTCCAGCAGACCGGCGAACGCCGACGCCTCGCGCTCGACGCGTTCGAGCGCGCCTTCCTGCTCGCAAACGTCAAGGAGAGCACGTGCGTACCGCCGGGCGGCCGCGCGATTCGCCATCTTTCAAACGACTCGCCTGGAGCTGCGCACGCGGGACCTGTTGCTTGGGGATGCTCCGCGGCTGGCCAAACCGAAGAGTTATACCACTCACCCGCGGCCGGGGCAAGTTGAACGGGTGGATCGCGCCGGCCGGACTACCGGGCGGTGAGCTGCTCGAACAGCCGCTGGAGCTCCGCTTCGGAGCCGAAGTGGATCTGGATCCGCCCCCCCTCGCGCCGCCGGACTATCTCCACTCGGGCGCCGAGTGCGACGCGCAGCCGTTCGGCCGCCGCCTGCGTGTTCGGGTCGGAAGACGCGGGCGGCGGGGACGGAACGGGCGCAAGGCGCTTCTTGACCAGCAGCTCGGTGTCGCGGACCGACAGGCCGCGGACCCGGACGTCGTGCGCGGCCCGGCGCTGCGCGGCGGCGTCGGGCAGGCCGAGCAGGGCCCGCGCGTGCCCCATGCTGAGCGCGCCCGACGAGACGTCGGACTGCACTTCGGGCGGCAACGCCAGCAGGCGCTGGTAGTTGGCCACCGTCGCCCGGTCCTTGCCGACCGCCTGGGCGATCTCCTCCTGGGTCAGGCGCAGCTCGTCGGCCAGCCGCTTGTACGCGCGGGCCTCCTCGATCGGGCTGAGGTCTTCCCGCTGGACGTTCTCGACCAGCGCCATCTCGAGCCGCTTCGCATCCGGCACGTCCCGGACGACGACCGGGACCTTCAGCAGTCCCGCCCGCTGCGCGGCGCGCCACCGCCGCTCGCCCGCGACGATCTCGTAGGCTCCGCCATCTCCGGGGCGGACCACGATCGGCTGGATGACGCCGCTCCCGCGAATCGACTGCGCCAGCTCGTCCAGCCTGGCGTCGTCCATGATGCGGCGCGGCTG
This sequence comes from Vicinamibacterales bacterium, assembly GCA_965203565.1. Taxonomy (GTDB): domain Bacteria; phylum Acidobacteriota; class Vicinamibacteria; order Vicinamibacterales; family UBA8438; genus JAAXGX01. The sequence goes on from OZ241896.1 coordinate 93,709, forward strand.
ATCGCGGTTCGGCGCGAGCAGGTCGAGATCGACTTCGGCCGGGGCGTCCGCGGGCGCCCGCCCCGGAGCGGCCTCCGGAGCGGGGACCTCCGGAATCAGCGCGCGCAGGCCGCGGCCGAGCGCGGGGCGTTTGTCAGGCACGCTCTATTCTCCTCGGGTCTTCCCTTCCGGCGTCTTCGGGGCGCGCCGCCGCGCCGAGTATCTCGCGGGCCAGGGCGAGATACGCTTCCGCGCCCCGAGATTTTCTGTCGTATGACAGAGCAGGGAGTCCGTGACTGGGCGCCTCACCCAGACGGACGTTGCGCGGAATGACGGTGTCGAACACCTTCTTCGCAAAGAATTCCCGCACGTCGGCCGCCACCTGCCGGCCGAGGTTCGTGCGCGAATCGGCCATCGTCAGGAGCACGCCGCCGATCTCCAGATCGGGGTTGAGGCTGGCGCGGACCCGCTGCAGCGTCGCCGTCAGCTCGGCCAACCCCTCGAGAGCGAAGAATTCGCAGGTGAGCGGGATCAAGACCTCGTCGACCGCGACGAGGGCGTTGAGCGTGAGCAGGCCAAGCGAAGGGGGAGTATCGACGAGCACGTAGTCGAACCGGCGTCGGGCCGCGGCGACGAACGGGCGCAGACGCAACTCGCGTCTCGGCAGGTTCACCAGCTCGATCTCCGCACCGGTCAGGTGGCGGTTGGCGGGCGCCAGCGACAGGTTGGTGACCGCCGTCGGGATGACGAAGTCGTCCACGTCGATCTCGACGTCGGTCGTCAGCGCGTCATAGACCGTTCCCCCCGGCGCCGGCCGGCCTTTCAGCCCGACGCCGCTGGTCAGATTCGACTGCGGGTCGAGGTCGACGAGCAGCACCGTGCGGCCGAGACGGCAAAGCGACGCCGCCAGATTGATGGCCGTCGTCGTCTTGCCGACGCCGCCTTTCTGGTTCGCGACGGCGACCGCCCGCTTCATCGCCGGGTCTCATGGCGCGGCAGGGCCGGCGAAAAAGCGCACCAGCCCGCGCAGGAATTCTCCGCTGCATTCAAGCGGCGCTGCATCACCGGATGGAACCCAAACCGACAACGAGAAACAAGGCCCACAACATCAGCAAACCACCGGGAACATGAGGCCGAGAGCGGATCTGCCAGCCGTCGAAACCGCCTCGTTCCCGAAAGCTATCACCGCTACGCCCCGCGTGGGACTCCACCACTGACTTGGTAAAAAGTACCGACTTTCCCAAGCCGTCGTCAACCGCAGGTGAATTGTTCCACGTGGAACGTCGGGCGCCGGCCCGACGACGCTGCTGGTCGAGGCGGGGTTGTATTTTCGTATTTTGTTCGTTTTTTCAATCCGGCAGCTTGCGCAGCACCACGAGCTGACTGCCCGGACTCTCCGTCAGGGGGTGCGCCGCCCGCAATGCAAGGCGCGGCGACGACGACCAGGCCGCCCCCGTTCCGTCGTCGCCCGCGGTGAACAGCAACAGATCTCCGCCGTCGCGCACGAACGTCCGCCACGTCCGCAACGCCGGCCCGTCCGCGCGGACGCCGCGGACAGTGAGCGCGTCGAACGTCCCGCGCAGCGCCGGGCGCCGGGCGAGCACGTCCTTGAACCGCCCGGTCTCGACCGACGTGCGCGGCAATCCGAGCCGCCGGACCACGTCGCGCAGGAAGGCGGCCTTCCGCGCCTTCGCCTCGATCATCACCATCGAGCCCCCTCGCATCGCCAGTCGGAGCGGAATGGCGGGCGACCCGCCGCCGGATCCGACGTCGAGCACCTTGCCGGCGGAACCGGCGAGATGCCGGGCGGCCAGCAGCGGTTCGACGATCAGCCGGTCCACGCCCCGGTCGTCATCGCCCAGCGCCGTCAGGTTCATCCGTGCGTTCCAGCGCCGCAGCGCCGCGACGTAGGCGCACAAACCGTCCAGCACGGGGCCGGGAACGTCCTCCAACCCCACGCGGGCTGCGCGTCGCCGGATCCGTTCCGCCAACTCGCCGCCGGCCATTTTCCGTCTGCGCGAAGCCCGTGGCCCGGCGGGTCGCCAGGTCGTCCTCGAGCGGCCCGGCCGCTGACTAGCAGCCCGTGGTGAAAGTCCCCGCTGCATTCGAGCGGCGATGCATCCCGCCTGACGGCGTTGTTCGTCGGTTGCGTATGCCCAATATGCGCCCTCCTCACGCCTTGTCAGCCGGGCGCCTCGCCGCTCTCGGTGCGACGCGGGATTCCACCACGGGCTGCTAGGCGCGGCCGGGCGCGTCCGCGGTGATCAGGACCGTCTTCATGAACGCATCGCCGATGCTCTCCGACGAGGCGTCCGGGACCTCGGCGACAGCGAGGTGCACGACGCGGCGGGCGTACGGGTTGAGGGGACCGATCTCCTGCGGCTCGCCTGTCTCGCGCGCCCGGTCGGCCAGCAACCGGGCGGTCTCCCGGAGCTCGGCGTCCTTCCCCTTCCGGTAGTCGAGGCAGTCCACGACGATGCGCCGGTCCGGATGACGCCGGCGAAAGGCGGCGTTGACGAGATGCTGCAGCGCGTCGAGGGCCGCGGCCCTGCGGCGCAGAAACGCCTCGCTCCCGCCGCCGGCAATCACGACCCGCGTCCCGTCGTCGATCGGCTCGGCCGAGACCGTCGAATCGAGTCCCATGGCCGCCGTGACCGACTGCACGAACTCGACCAGTTGCGTATTCAGTTCGTCTCCCACCATCCTCCGCTCCCGGAACTCCGCGGCTCAGCTCGACGACGACGCCCGCTTGCCGCCTTTGCCCGTTCGGGCGCTCCTGAGCCGGCGCTCCGCCGGCGGCCGCACCGTGCGCACCTTGGGCGGTCCGATCAATCGGTTCGTGACGACCTGCTGGCCGATCCCGAGCAGGTTGCTCGTGAGCCAGTAGATCACCAGGCCGCTCGGGGCCCACAGGAACATGAACGTGAAGACGATCGGCATCAGCATCATGATCCGCTGCTGCATCGGGTCGGCCTGGGTCGGGGTCATCCGCTGCTGCAGCACCATCGAGCCGCCCATCACGATCGGCGTGATGTAGAGCGGATCGTGCACCGAAAGGTCGGATATCCAGAGCATGAAGGGCGCGCCCCGGATCTCTATCGCCATCGAGAGCAACCGGTAGAACGCGAACAGGATCGGCATGGTGGCCAGCATCGGCAGGCATCCGCTGGCCGGGTTCACGCCGCGTTCGCGGTAGAGCGCCATCACCTCCTGGTTCATCTTCTGCTTGTCGGGGTCGGTCGCCTTCAGGTGCTTGTAGCGCTCCTGGATCGCCTTCATCTCCGGCTGGAGCTCCTGCATCTTCCGCATCGAGACGACGCTCTTGTGCCGCAGCGGGAAGATCACGACGTTGATCAGGATCGTCAGGATGATGATGGCGAAGCCCCAGTTGCCGACCCCCGCATGCACCCAGCTCAGCGATCGGTGCAGCGGGACGACCAGCCACGCCAGGAACCCGAACTCGATCGCCTGGGGAAGGGCCGGGTCGGCCGCCTCCAGCACGTCGAAGTCCTTGGGACCGAGATAGAACGGCAGGTCGCGAATCCCGGCCGGCAGCGCGAGGTCGAACGCCATCAGGTCTCGCGGGTCGCCGTTCGGCAGGCGCGGCGGCAGCGGGACCGGCCGGTATCGGACCGCCGCCTCCTGCGCGCCCGGCAGCGCCGCCGCCAGGAAGTAATGGTTGTCGACCCCCAGGAACGTCATCTGTCCTTCGTACGTCGGCTGGCGGGCGGCGTCGGCCGCGTCGGGGCGCGTGACGTCGATCGGCTGCATGACGCCGCCTTCGAACAGGCGGCCGTACACGATGCCGCGCGGCCCCTGGCGGAAAGCGAATCCGGACGTGGTGTGCTCGCCGCCGCCGAGCGCCGGCCCCCATCGGAGCACCGGATCGAGCGGCTGATCCCCCTGCGCCGCCTCGACTGTCAGGGTCAGCAGATACGGGCTGGCCGACGGGTCGAACCGGAACGTCTTCCGGATCCGGAGGCCCGCCGCGTCCTCGTAGTCGAAACTCAGGCTCCCGGTCCGATCGCCCAACTGCACCCGCCCGGCGCTCGTCCGGAAGAGCGCTTCGCCGGCCAGCCGGGTCAGCTGCGGGTCGTCGAACGCCAGCGCGAACGGCGCCGGGGCGGCGTCAGGCAGGTCGCGGGGAACGAGCTCCACCGGTTCGCCGTCGTCCAGGTACTCCGCCAGCCGCCAGCTCGTCAGTACGGCGCCGCGATTGGCGAAAGCCGCACGGAACCGGGAACTTTCGACGACGATCTCCCTCGGCGCGTCGTCCGCCACCACCGGCTCCGGGGCGGCGGCGGATTCGGCGTCCGGCGCGCCCGGCGGCGCGGCAGGAGCCGCCGGCGGGTCCGCGGCGACAGCGGCCGGCGGCGCCGCGACAGGAGCGCCCGGCGCACCGGAGGCCGCATCGGGCCGCGGCGCGTCGGGCGGGGGCCCGATCAGCGACTGGTACGCGTAGAGCACCAGAAAGGACAGAAAGACGGCAAGCAGAACCCTTCGCTCCATGATGCTTCGATGATGCTCGTGCGGCCCTGATCCGCGTAATCAGCGCGCCTTCGGACCGGGCGGGGCAGGCACCTGGTCGAGCCCTCCGTCGCACAGCGGGTGGCACCGCGCCAGGCGGCGCGCCGCGAGCCAGCCTCCCCGCAACGTCCCATGTCGGGAAATCGCCTCGCGGGCATATTCCGAGCACGAAGGCACGAACCGGCACGACCCGGCGAACAGCGGCGACAGGAGAATCCTGTACGCCGATATCGCGGCCAGAAGCCCCGCCGCCGGCAGCCGGACGAGCCGCGCCCTCACGCCGTCACCCTCACAGCCGTCCATGCGCTCGACCGAAATCCTGTCCGAAACGCCGCAAGGTGGCCCGGTAGTCGGCCTGGAGCTCGGCGAACGGCGCATCGAGGAGCTCCGGGCGCGGCAGCACGACCAGATCGAACCCGGGCCGGCGCTCTTCGAGGCGGAAGAGCTCCCGGACCAGACGCTTGAACCGGTTCCGGCGCACCGCGTCGCCCAGCCGCCGCGGCGCGACGACGCCCAGCCGGCTCGCGTCCCGGCCGTTCGGCAGGCCCAGCATCGTCAGGTAGCGTCCGCGGCGCCGGACGCCCGATCGTTGCACCTTCAGAAATTCCGGCCGGCGGCGGATCCGGTCCCGGCGGGCCAGTGTCCGGATCAAGAGACCGCCAGCCGCTTGCGGCCCTTCGCCCGCCGGTTCTTCAGAATGAGGCGCCCGCTCCTGGTGCTCATGCGCGTGCGGAACCCGTGCGTGCGCTTCCGGCGGCGGCGATTCGGCTGGTACGTGCGTTTCATGGCGTCGCCTGCTGTGAAAACGAGTCGTTCATGGTAGTCAACCGCCGGCGAAAGTGTCAACGCGCCGTCTCGATCCGCCCTGTTTGCGAACCGGCAGCAAGTGTGTTACATTCACGGCCCTTCGGGGAAAATCCCTTTCCTGCAGTTTTCCACACCTGTGGAAACATTTGTGGAAATCCAGGGCTTTTGCCCAGGTTCCTGAGGGCGCGCGTACAACCGATGACCGAGAACGTCTGGGACGCCATCCTGTCGCGCGTCGAAACCAAGATCAACCGCCACAGCTATCACACCTGGTTCAAGCCCACCGCCCTCATGAAAGAGGGCGCCGAACGGCTCACGGTTCTCGTGCCCGACGGCCACTTTCGGGACTGGCTCACGAAGCATTACTCGGGCATCATCAACGACGCGGCGGCGGAGATCCACCACGACGGCGTCCGCATCGATTTCGTGACCGCCGCCGACGCGCCGCCGGACGAAGCCGCCCCGGACCTTCCGCGTCCTCCCGCCGAGCAGCCGCCGCACGGGATACTGAGCCCCCGCTACACGTTCGACTCGTTCGTCGTCGGACCGTCGAACCAATTCGCTCACGCCGCGTCGTTGGCGGTGGCGGAGGCGCCGTCACGTTCGTACAACCCGCTGTTCATCTACGGCGCGGTGGGGCTGGGCAAGACCCATCTGATGCACGCGATCGGACATTTCCTGCTCGTCAAGTCGCCGCACCTCACGTTGAACTACATCTCGTCCGAACGGTTCATGAACGAGATGATCAACGCGGTTCGGCGGGAACGGATCCTGGAGTTCCGGGAGCGGTACCGCAGCATGGACGTTCTGCTCGTCGACGACATCCAGTTCCTCGCCGGCAAGGAGGGCACCCAGACCGAATTTTTTCACACGTTCAACTCGCTGTACGACGCGCAGAAGCAGATCGTGATCAGCAGCGACTGCCCCGCCAGCGAGATACCCGCCCTCGAAGATCGGCTCCGGTCCCGGTTCGCGTGGGGGCTGATCGCCGACATCCAGCCGCCGGACCTCGAGACCAAGGTGGCCATTCTCAAGAAGAAGGCGTGGGCGGAGCGCGTCCCGCTGCCCGACGACGTCGCGCTGTACATCGCGGGACGGATCAAGTCGAACATCCGGGAGCTGGAAAGTTCGCTGATCCGCCTGATCGCGTACGCGTCGCTGACGAACCTGGAGATCTCGCTGCCGGTCGCCAAGGAAGTCCTCCGGGACCTGATCGACCGGCCCGAAGCGGTCACGATCGACATGATCCAGAAGTCCGTGGCGAACCACTACAAGCTCCGGCTGACGGACCTCAAGTCGCGCAATCGGTCGAAGTCGGTGATGCTGCCGCGTCAGGTCGCCATGTATCTGTCGAAATCGCTCACCGGCGCATCTCTGCCCCAGATCGGGAAGAGCTTCGGAGGGAAGAACCACGCGACGGTGCTTCACTCGATCCGGAAGGTCGAGGATCTGCGCAAGCGGGATCGGGATTTCAACAAGCTCGTCAACAGCCTCGCCGAGTCGCTTCGGTAGCGCCGGACGGGCCCGGAGCCGGCGTGTCGACAACGCCCACAACGGTCTGCGGGCTGAAAACCGCACCGAACCGGGCCGTCCACAGCCGCCGGCCGCGGAATCCACAACCGGGCGTCTTCGTAAACTGTTGATCCACAGCAAGTTACAAAAAACCCAACCCTTTCGAAATGCTTTCTTTTTCCTGTATAATCCTTTTTGTTTTTTCGATCGGATCCGTACACTCCGGTCGCCGGTCACGTTCTCCGACCGAGGGCTTCACCGCATGGAAATCACTGTCCGCAAGGCCGATCTACTCCGCGAACTGCAGCTTTTTCAAGGGATCGTCGAGCGCAAGAACACCATCCCCGTCCTTGCGAACCTGCTGGTCGAGACGGCCGGCGGCGACGTGAATCTGCTGGCGACCGATCTGGAGGTCGGGTTGCGCACCCGGTGCGCGGCGGCCGTCGCCGAGGAGGGGTCGGTCACCATCCCGGCCAAGAAGCTGTACGAGATCGTCCGGGCCCTTCCGGAGACCGACGTGCTGATCAAGGAGGAGCCGAAGGGATCGGTGAAGGTCGCGGCCGAGAAGTTCGACTCCCGCATGCAGACGCTGCCGCGGGAGGACTTTCCGACCGTTCCGGAAGGAGGCGGCGCGCCGGCGCTCACGCTGCCGCGCGGCCTGTTCCGCGAGATGGTGGCGAAGACGCAGTTCGCGATCACCGGCGAGGACACGCGGTATTTCCTCAACGGCGCCCTGTTCGTTCTGCAGCCGGGCGCGATGAACCTCGTCGCCACCGACGGCCACCGGCTCGCGCTCGTGTCGGCGAAGCGCGAGACGGCGGGGATGGAGACGGACGAAGTCCAGGCGATCCTTCCCAAGAAGACGCTCTGGGAGCTGGGCCGGTTGCTGGTGGAGGGGGACGGGGAGATCCGGTACGAGTGCGGCGAGAACCACCTGTTCTTCGACGTGGACGGCCGGCGGCTGGTCTCCCGGGTGATCGACGCGCAGTTCCCGGCGTACGATCGCGTCATCCCGAAGCAGAACGACAAGAGGATCGAGTTCGAGCGCGATCGGATCACTGCCGCCGTCCGGCGCGTCGCGCTGCTGTCGAGCGAGCGTTCGCACGCGGTGAAATTCCAGATCGCGAAAGGCGCCATCGCCGTCACGTCGAACAGCCCGGAGGTCGGCGAAGCGACCGAATCGGTGGCCGTCGACTACGAGGGCGACCCGCTCGAAATCTGCTTCAACGCGCAGTACGTCCTGGATTTCCTGAGCGTCGCCGAGACCGACAGCGTGCAGCTCGAGTTCAAGGACGAGACGAGCCAGGCGGTCTTGCGGCCGGTCGGTGACGGCGAGTGCGACTACACGTACGTCATCATGCCGATGCGTTTGTGACGGTCCCCGGACGGCGGATGACGGACGGCAGATGACGCAACTCGACCAAGAGAAGAGCTATTCCGAGCTCCCGGTTCCGGACGACGCTCCCGCCGCCGCCGCCGACGAGCGGAAGGGCGAGGACTACCGCGCCGACAAGATCAAGGTGCTGGAGGGACTCGAAGCCGTGCGGAAACGCCCGGCGATGTACATCGGGTCCACCGGCGCGCCCGGCCTCCACCACCTCGTCTACGAGGTCGTCGACAACTCGATAGACGAGGCGCTGGCCGGCTTCTGCAACACCGTCGGCGTCACCGTCCACATCGACGACTCGGTCACCGTCACCGACAACGGCCGGGGGATTCCGGTCGATCAGCATGCGAGCGGCCGGCCGGCGGCGGAGGTCGTCATGACCGTGCTGCACGCCGGAGGCAAGTTCGACAGCGAGACGTACAAGGTTTCGGGCGGGCTGCACGGCGTCGGCGTCTCGGTGGTGAACGCGCTCTCGGAGGAGCTCGACCTCGAAATCTGGCGCGACGGACGCGTCTACCGCCAGCGGTACGTGCGCGGCGCGCCGACCGGCGACCTCGAGGTGATCGGCACGACGAAGCGGCGAGGGACCAAGATCACGTTCCGTCCGGACGCCCGGATCTTCGAGAGCGTCGACTTCAGCTTCGACACCCTGTCGCACCGGCTGCGCGAGCTCGCGTTCCTGAACGCCGGCGTGACGATAGCCCTTGAGGACGAGCGATCGGGCAAGCAGCACCGCTTCCGGTACGAAGGGGGGATCGTCTCGTTCGTCGAGTTCCTCAACCAGAACAAGACGACCGTCAACAACCCGCCGATCTACGTCCGCGGCGCGCGGGACGGCGTCGACGCGGAGATCGCGCTCCAGTGGAACAACGGCTACGCCGACACGGTCTACTCGTTCGCCAACAACATCAACACCCGGGAGGGCGGCGCCCATCTGTCCGGCTTCCGCTCGGCGCTGACGTACACGGTCAACGCCTACGCGAACAAGCAGAACCTGGCCAGGGACCTCAAGGAGAGCGTCGGCGGCGACGACATCCGCGAAGGGCTGGTCGCCGTCGTCAGCGTCAAGATCCCCCAGCCGCAGTTCGAAGGGCAGACCAAGACCAAGCTGGGCAACACCGAAGTCAAGGGGATCGTGCAGGCGATTCTCAACGACAAGCTCGGAGCGTACCTGGAGGAGAACCCGGCCGCCGCCAAACGGATCGTCAACAAGGCGATCGAAGCCGCACGGGCCCGCGAGGCGGCCCGCAAGGCGCGCGATCTCGTGCGGCGCAAGGGGGCGCTCGACAACAGCTCGCTTCCCGGCAAGCTGGCCGACTGCCAGGAGCGCGACCCGGCGCGGAGCGAGCTGTTCATCGTCGAAGGCGAGTCGGCCGGCGGATCGGCCAAGCAGGGGCGGGACCGCCGGTTCCAGGCGGTGCTCCCGATCAAGGGAAAGATCCTGAACGTCGAGAAGGCGCGGTTCGACAAGATGCTGGGCAGCGACGAGATCAAGACGATGATCGCGGCGCTCGGCTGCGGGATCGGCAAGGAGGACTTCGACCTCGCGAAGCTCCGGTACCACCGGGTCGTGATCATGACCGACGCCGACGTGGACGGCTCGCACATCCGGACGCTGCTGCTCACGTTCTTCTACCGCCAGATGGGCGACCTGATCGCCCACGGACACGTCTACATCGCGCAACCGCCGCTGTACCGCATCAAACGCGGACGGAGCGAGCATTACATCCGGGACGACCGCGACCTCGAGAGCTGGCTGGTCCGTCGCGCGTGCGGTACGCGCCGCCTGCGTCTCCCCGGCCAGGGGAAGGAGTTCTCCGGCGAGCGGCTCGAGCGGCTGCTGCACAAGCTGACGGCGTTCCGGAAGCTCCTGCAGGTGGTCGAGCGCCGGGGTCCGGGGCGGGACGTCGCGATGGCGCTCCTCTCGCGCGGCGCCGTGGACGGCCGGCGCTTCTTCGCCGACCGCGCGGCGGTCGACGAGATCGCGGCGGCGCTGACGACCTCCACGCGCATGGTGGCCGTCGAACCGGACGAGGAGCACAACGCGCTGCTGCTGCGCGTCGCGGACCGCGCCAACGGCTACCTGCGACAGCACGAAGCCGGAGTGGCGTTCGCGGAGTCCGCGGAGTACCGGGCGCTGCTGGCGGCGTTCGAGGACGACGACGTCCGCGGGATCTCCGGCCCGATGACCGTTTCCACCATGGCGGCGGCGGAGGAGGACACGGAGTCCGCGGACCGGTCGGAAGCGTCGGACGACGCCAACGGCGGCGGCGGCGCTGACGACGCCGCGCCCGCCGTCCCCGCGGCGTCGGGCGACGTCCGGATCGGCTCCATCGACGCGCTGGTCGACCATATCGTCGCGGCCGGCAAGCGTGGCGTCGCGGTCAACCGGTACAAGGGACTCGGCGAGATGAACCCCGACCAGTTGTGGGCGACGACGATGGAGCCCGAGGCCCGCACGCTGCTGCAGGTGCGCGCGGAGGACCACGCGGAGTCGGATCTGATCTTCTCGACGCTGATGGGCGATCAGGTCGAGCCGCGCCGCCGGTTCATCGAAGACAACGCCCTCGACGTCGAGAACCTGGACGTCTAGCCAGCGCCCGTGGCCATGCCCCGCGCCGCGGCGCCGCACACCGGAACCCATGCCTGAACCGACCCGTTCCAGCGTGCCCGTCAGCATCGAAGACGAGATGCGGCGGTCCTACATGGATTACGCCATGAGCGTCATCATCGGGCGCGCGCTGCCCGACGTGCGCGACGGGCTGAAGCCGGCCCATCGCCGCGTCATCTACGGCATGCGCCTGATGGGGCTGGCCGCGAACCGGCCGTACCGCAAGTGCGCCAAGATCGTCGGCGAGGTGATGGGCAACTTCCATCCGCACGGCGACGCGTCGATCTACGACACGCTCGTCCGTCTCGCCCAGGACTTCAACATGCGGTACCCCCTGGTCGACGGCCAGGGCAACTTCGGGTCGGTCGACGGCGACCCGCCCGCCGCGATGCGGTACACCGAGGCGCGCCTGGAGGCGCTGGCCGGCGACCTGATGGCCGATCTCGACAAGGAGACGGTCGACTTCGTCCCGAACTACGACGAGACGTCCGAAGAGCCGACCGTGCTGCCGGCGCCCTATCCGAACCTGCTGGTCAACGGCTCGGCCGGCATCGCGGTGGGGATGGCCACCAACGTCCCGCCTCACAACCTGCGGGAGGTGGTCGACGGCATCGTCTGGGTGGCGGAGCATCCCGGCGAGCCGTCCGACGTCAAGGCGCGCCGGCTCGCGAGCCTGATTCCCGGACCCGACTTCCCGACCGGCGGATTCATCGTCGGGCGGGCGGGGATCGCGCAGGCGTACCACGAGGGGCGCGGTTCGATCATGCTCCGCGCCCGCACGCAGATCGAGACCGCCGACAAGGGCGACAAAAGCGCGATCGTCGTGACCGAGATCCCGTACCAGCTCAACAAGGCGAGGCTGATCGAGAAGATCGCCGAACTGGTGCGCAGCAAGGTCGTCGAGGGGATCACCGAGCTCCGGGACGAGTCGGACCGGGACGGGATGCGGATAGTGATCGAGCTGCGGCGCGGCGAGATTCCCGAGGTGGTGCTGAACAACCTGTACAAACACACGCAGCTGCAGACCTCGTTCGGCGTCATCATGCTCGCGATCGTCGAGGGGCGGCCGAAAGTGCTGCCGCTGCTCGCCATGGTCGAGCAGTTCGTCGAGTTCCGCCGCGGCGTGGTGCGGCGGCGGACCGAGTTCGAGCTCCGGAAGGCGGAAGCGCGGGCCCACGTCCTCGAAGGGCTCAGGATCGCCCTCGACAACCTGGACGCCGTCATCCGGCTGATCCGGCAGTCCCGGGCGCCGGCCGAGGCGCGGACCGGACTGATGGAGCGGTTCGCCCTCACCGAGATCCAGGCCCAGGCGATCCTCGACATGCAGCTGCAGCGGCTGACCGGGCTGGAGCGCCAGAAGATCGTCGACGAGCTGGCCGAGCTGGTCAGGACGATCGCCCGGCTGCGCGCCATCCTGGAGAGCGAGACGCTGCTGATGGAGATAGTGGTCTCCGAGCTGCGCGGCGTCCGGGACGCGTACGGCGACGACCGCCGCACCGAGATCCTCGAAGACGAAGGGGACCTGAGCGTCGAGGACCTGATCGCCGACGAGAACGTCGCGATCACGGTGAGCAACACCGGCTACGTCAAGCGGACCGCGGTGGCGATGTACCGGAACCAGCGCCGGGGCGGCAAGGGGCGGATCGGGATGCGGACGCGCGAGGAGGACTTCCTGACCCACGTCTTCATCGCGTCGACCCATGCCTACGTCCTGATCTTCTCCGACCGGGGACGGATGTACTGGCTCAAGGTCCACCGGATCCCGGACGTCGGACCGGCCGGCCGCGGCAAGGCGATCGCCAACCTGGTGGCGATGGAGCCCGGCGAACGGATCGCCGCCCTGGAGACCGTCCGGACGTGGCCCGAGGGCGACGGCGAGCGGTTCGTGGTGATGGGCACGCGCCGGGGCGTGGTGAAGCGGACCGACCTGCGGGCGTTCAGCCGCCCGCGGGCGGGCGGGATCATCGCCATGGGGGTGCGCGCGGACGACGCGGTGGTCGGCGTGGAGCTGACCGACGGGGACGGCGACGTCTTCATCGGCGCCCGCACCGGCAAGGCGATCCGCTTCCGGCAGACCGACGTCCGGACGATGGGGCGGACGGCGCAGGGGGTGCGCGGCATCTCCCTGCGCGCCGGGGACGAGGTGGTGGCGATGACGCTCGTGCGTCCCGGCGGGACGCTTCTCACCGTGACCGAGCACGGGTACGGCAAGCGCACGGCGGCGGAGGAATACCGCGTGCAATCGCGGGGGGGAGTCGGTATCATGAACATCCGCGCCAGCGACCGGAACGGACAGGTCGTCGGCGTGGTCTGCGTCGAGCAGGACGACGAGCTGATGCTGGTGACCCAGCAGGGAAAGATCCTGCGGATGGACGCCGGCGGCGTCCGCTCCATCAGCCGGAGGACCCGGGGGGTCCGGTTCATCGAGATCGACGACGCGGACAGCGTGGTGTCCATCGCCAGGCTCGTGGAGGAGAACGGGGATGCGGACGGCGAGCCGGAAGCCGACGAGGCGGCCGGTCCCGGCAGTTCGCCTGCGGCGCCATAGGTTCGAGGGGAGGCAGAAATGTCCGGCTCGATGATGTCGAGGAACACGGCCGCCGTGCTGGTGGCCGCGGGACTGGCGGCCGCCGGCTCGGCGGCCGGTTGCGGCGGCGGCGGCGAAGAGCGGTCGCTGATCAGGAACTTCTTCACGGCTTCGCGCGTCAACGATCGGACGACGCTCGGGAACATCGCCATGGTGGCGTTCGACCCGGCGCAGGACGGCTCGGTCGGCGGCTTCGACGTCGAGACGGTGGGCGAGGAGCAGCGGCGCCCGTTGCGCATGCGCGAGCTCGGCGCCGCCGTGGCCGAGGCCCGGCAGGCCGAGCAGGATCACGCCGGCCGGATGAAGGCGTATCAGGACGAGAACCTCGACGCGATCGCCCGCGTCGTCGAGGCAGAGCGGGCCGGCGAGGCGGTGCGGCGCCGCGATCAGTCGGTGCAGGAGGAGTGGCGGAAGTTCCGCGACGAGGATCAGGATCTCTCTCGCGCCCAGTCGGACGCCGAGAGCGCGCTCGCCGCCGAGAGCGCAGTGGCGCAGGTCAGCGCGTACGATCCGAACAACCCGATCGACGTGCAGGCGTTCGAAGGGGAGCTCGTGACGAAGGAGGTCACGATCAACGCCACCGTCGACCGGGACGGCAGCTCGGAAGAGCGGATGATGGCCATCACGCTCCAGAAGGTGGAGCTCGACGGGCCGGACGGGATGATCGACGGACGCTGGGTCATCGCCGACATCCAGTGATCATCCTATCGTCTGGGTGACGGGCTGTTCAGATCCCCCCGAGGACCGTGTGGAGCATGTCGATCACCAGCCGGGGATAGAGTCCCAGCGCGACTGACAGCGCCGCCACGGCCAGGAGCGGCGCGGTCATCGTCCAGCTCGGGTCCGAGATTTCCCGGTCCCGGAGCGCGGGGCTCAGCGGGCCGAAGAAGATCCGCCGGGCCGCCCCGAACGAGTACGCCACCGTCAGCAGCACCGCAACCACGCCGCCGATCGCGATCGCGAGGCCGAACGGCGCGCCGAGCAGCGCGCGCTCGAACACTCCGGTGAACAGGATCCACTCGGCCGCGAAGCTGCTGAACGGGGGGAACCCGGACAGCATCATGCAGCCGATCACCCACAGGGCCGCGGTCAGCGGCATCTTCTGCGCCAGCCCGCCGAGCTGGCGCATGTCCCGGATGCCGGTCGCGTAGACGACGATCCCGGCCGTGGAGAACAGCAGCGTCTTCCCCATGACGTGGCTGAGGAAGAAGAACATTCCCCCCTCGACCCCCGCGGCCGTCATCGCCCCGAGGCCGAGGACCGAGTACGCGATCTGGCTGATCGTGGAGCAGGCGGCGAGCCGCTTGACGTCGGTCTGCGCCATCGTGACCAGCGCCCCGTACACCATCGTGACCAGCGCCAGCGCCATCAGCGGCGTCCCGAACGGCCGGAAATCGCCGCCGAGCGGGATGACGAGGACGCGGACCACGACGTACAGCGCCAGGTTGGCGTAGACGGCGAGGAGCCCGGCGATGCAGGTCGGGTGCTCCGCATGGACCCACGGCATCCAGACGTGAAACGGTACGAGGGCCAGCTTCATCATCAGGCCGACCAGGAACAGCCCGATCGCCGCCGTCGTCAGCGGGCCGCCCGCCATCCGGCGCAGGTCGGCGATCTCCAGGCTCCCGACTTCGCTGTAGGCGATCAGCGCGGCGGCGAGGAAGAGGAGCGCGCCGGCGATCCCCCACGACAGGCTGATCATCGCCACGCGCACGCGCTCCCGATAGCCGAAGTACGCCATCAGGAAGAAGAGGGCGAGGGTCAGCAGCTCCAGGAAGAAGTAGAGCGAGACGAGGTTGGTGCTGAGGATCGTGCCGATGAACCCGGCCGGAAACAGCGGGAACAGGTAGAAGAACCGCGCCTGGTGCGCCGCGCGCGCCGCCTCGGTTTCGGCGCCGTACAGCGCCTCGACCCGGTGCTCGACGTACCGGATGGAGTAGACGGCCAGCGCCGTGCAGAGGACGCAGACGACCACGAGCGTCGGCAGCGCGAGGCCGTCCGCCAGCAGGCCGAGCCGGACGCCGGGCGCGATGCGCAGGTGCTCTTCGGCGATCGCCGCGCCGCCGCGGACCTCGATCGCCGCCGCGGCCGCCAGGCCGGTGGCGTACAGCAGCGCGCCCGCCACGATCCAGCCGGCTCGCCGGCCGACCCGCCGCCGGGCGGCGAAGACCACCGCCGCCGCCGCCATCGGCGTCACGAGGATCTGAAGCAGAACCCCCGGCATCGTCGTCCCGCCGCTCCTATCGTCCCCCGTCCGGGCCAAGGAGCAGCGCCGCCAGCAGCAGCGCGAGGAAGACCAGCACGTACCCCATGTTCCCGGCGAGCGCGTCGGTCTCGGTGCGGAGCCGGCGCAGCAGCCCCGCCGTTCCGTCGACGAACGCCTGCGGCAGCCGGCGGTTGACGAGCCGGTCGAACCGGTCCTCGACGTCGTGCGCGGCCCACCGCGCGAGGCGCTGCGTCCCGTCGACGAACGCGCGCCGGTAGAACGCGTCGATTCCCCACCGGCGCCAGAAGAACAGCCGCAGCGCCTCGGCCGGCCGGTACGCTTCGAGCAGCGCCGCCGGCGACGCCTTGCGCGCGCCGTACAGGACCCAGGCCGGCGCCGCTCCCGCCAGGATGCAGAGCAGGGCGAGCGTCGAGACCGCCGCGTGGGACAGGCCGCCGTCCGCCGCGCCGCCGTCCGCGAGCAGGGTCCCCGCGGGCAGCGCCGCCGTCAGGCCGGCTTCCACCCCGTGGCGAACGCCGGCCTCCAGCCACGGTCCGCCGAGACCGGCCAGGATCGTCGCCAGGGCCAGTCCGCCCGCCGCCGCGCGCATCGCGGCGCTGCCGTCGCCGGCGTCTCCTCCGTGTCCGCCGCGCTCCCCGTGCGCCGCCGGCTCGCCCCGCGGCGGGCCGAGGAACACCAGTCCGATGCACCGGACGGTGTAGAACGCCGTGAGGACGACGGTGACGAGCGCCAGCGCGAAGAGCGGCAGGCTGGCGCCGGCGGCGGCCAGCAGCACGGCGTCCTTGCTCCAGAATCCCGGCAGCGGCGGCAGGCCGACCAGCGCCGCCGCGGCGACCAGCGTACAGATCCACGTAAGCGGCAGGCGTCGCCGCGCGTCGCCCATCTCGTGGACGTAGATCGATCCGACGGCGTGGATGATCGTGCCGGCGCAGAGGAACAGGCACGCCTTGAACAGGGCGTGGCTGACCAGGTGCAGCAGCCCCGCCGCGTACCCGTCGATCAGGAGCCCCGGAGCCAGCCCGGCGACGCCGAGTCCGAGCATCATGTAGCCGATCTGGCTCACCGTGGAACAGGCCAGCACCTTCTTGAGCTCCAGCGCCACCATCCCCTGCGTGGCGGCCAGCAGCGCGGTGAACGCCCCCGTCCACGCCGCGACGTGGAAGAACCACGCGGCCGACTCGATCTCCAGAACCCAGCGGCCGACGTAGAACAGCGGCGCCAGCCGCGCGACGAGGTACACCCCGCTCTTGACCATCGTCGCCGCGTGGATGAGCGCCGACACCGGCCCGGGCCCGGCCATCGCCTCGGGCAGCCACTCGTGCAGCGGGAACTGCGCCGACTTGCCGATAGGGCCCGCGAGCAGCAGCACGCAGACGAGCGCCATCATGCCGGGCGCGGCGCCCAGCGCCGGCAGCCACGCCGGGGCGGTCTCGTACAGCTCGAGGAAGTTCAGCGTCCCGGCGTGGAAGTACAGGATCAGGATGCCGCCCATCATCAGCATGTCGCCGAAGCCGGTGACGACCAGCGCCTTGAGGCCGGCCTGCGAGGGCGTCACGAACGGGTCGGGCGGCGGCCCGCCGATCCAGTGCGCGCGCTGGTCCCGGTAGTAGTACCCGATCAGGCCGTAGCTGCAGACGCCGACCAGCTTCCAGCCGACGAACAGCAGCAGCAGGTTGCTCGACAGCACCAGCAGCAGCATGCTGCCGACGAATCCGTTCATCCAGGCCCAGAACCGGGCGCGCGCCGGGTCGTCCCGCATGTAGCCGAGGCAGTAGACCATGATGACCGCGCTCACCACGGCGACCACGTTCGCCAGCACGATGCCGAGCGGGTCGATCAGGACGCCGAACCCGATGGCCGCCGGCGCTTCCAGCCAGACGAACCGGCTCTCGACCGGCAGCGCCTCGGGCGCGCCCAGCAGGGCGAGCAGCCGCAGCGCGGCGCCCGCCGCAACGAACGAGCAGCCGACCGCCGCGGCGCCGCACGCCCGGAGCGAGACGCGGCCGAGCAGCGGCGCCGCCGCCGCGCCGGCGAGCGGCGCGGCGATGGCGATCCAGGCGGCGGCCGCGGCGTCGATCATCGGGCGATCCCCGCCGGGAGGACGGCGTCGATGAAGTGCGACACGATCGCGCCGTTGAAGAGGCCGAGCGCCACCGTCCCCGCCGCCAGGATCAGCGTCGGAGCCAGCATGGTCAGCGGGGCGTCGTGCGGCCGGACGTCGGCCGCCGGGCGCTCGCCGGCCGGGTCGTCCGGCGGCAGGAACATCTGCCGGACGACGTTCGCGAAGTACGCCAGCGCCAGGACGCTGCTCAGCAGGATGGCCGCCACGAGCGTCCAGCGCCCGGCCTCGACCGCGCCGAGGATGAGGTACAGCTTGCTGAAGAAGCCGCTGGTCGGCGGGATGCCGATCATCGACAGGGCCGTGACCGCGAAGGCGGCGGCGGTCCACGGCATCTTCTTCGACAGGTTGCGCAGGTCGCGGATCTCGCGCGCGCCGGTGCGGTGGACGACGGCGCCGGCCGCCAGGAAGAGGCAGCCCTTCATGACGGCGTGGTTGACGAGGTGCAGCAGCCCGCCGGTCAGGCCGGCGGCGTTGGCCAGGCCGATCCCGGCCGCGACGTAGCCGATCTGGCCGACGGACGAGTAAGCGAGCATCCGCTTGAGGTCCGACTGCGCGATCGCCATGACCGCCCCGGCGATCATGCCGGCGGTCCCCATCCACGACAGCAGGGTTGCGGCCGGGACCGTTTCCATCGCGAAGCGCGGCTCGAAGACGAAGAAAACTATCCGCGCCAGCGCGTAGGCGGCGACCTTGGTCGACGTGGCCGCCACCAGGGCGCTCACGGCGGAGGGGGCGTCGGCGTACGCGCCGGGCAGCCAGGCGTGCAGCGGGAAGACCGCCATCTTGATCGCCAGCCCGAGCGTCACGAACGCGAACCCGACGCGGACGGCGTTCGACTCGTGCAGGCCGGGCAGCAATCCGGCCAGATCCGTCATGTTGAGCGACCCGGTGACGCTGTAGAGATACCCGACGCCGAGCAGGTAGAACGCCGCGCCGACCGTACCGAGGATGAGGTAGCGGAACGCCGAGAAGACCGCCGCGCCCGTGCCGAGCGCGACCAGCGCGTAGCTGGCCAGCGACGAGATCTCGAGGAAGACGTACAGGTTGAACAGGTCCGCCGTCGCGGCGATTCCGGCCAGGCCGGCCACGAGCAGCAGGTAGAGGCCGTAGAACGACCCCTCCCGTCCGGGCAGCTCGTCCGGGACGCTTCGTTGCGAGTAGACCGCCACCAGCAGGGCGACGCCCGAGACGAGCAGCAGCATCAGCGCGCCGAGCGCGTCGACCCGGAGCTCGATCCCCCACGGCGGCGCCCACCCGCCCGGAAAGTACCGCGCCGGCCCCGCCGTCAGCACGGCGTGCGCCGTGGCGATCGCCGCCGCGCACGCCGCAGCCAGCGCCGCCGCCGTGAGCGGGAACGCCCACGACCGCCGCCACGACCCGATCACCGGGAGCACGAAGGCGGTCAGGAGCGGGACGGCGACGATCAGGAAGGGAACGGCCGACTGCCGGATGTTCATCGGGCGTCCGACCGGATGCGGTCCAGGACCTCGTCCTCTTCAATCGTCCCGTACCGCCGGTGGATCCGGAGGAGCAGCGCGAGCGCCACGCCGGTGACGGCGACGCCCACCACGATCGCCGTCAGCATCAGCACGTGCGGCAGCGGGTTGGCGTAGTCGGCGGCGGCGAGGGCCGCCGCGACGGGCCCGTGACTCCCCGCGCCGTCGCCGAGGGCGATCGGGATCGTCGCTCCGCGCTTCGCGCCGAGCGAGACGATGAACAGGATGATCGACCACTGAAAGACGTTCAGGCCGACCAGCTTCTTGACCAGGTTGTTCTTCGCCGTCATCGCGTGGAAGCCGATCAGCATCAGGACGACGTACGTCGCGACGTTGGCGTGGCCGATCAGCAGGTCGGTCATCCCGGGCCTATTCGAACGAGACCAGGTCGTGGAAGATCGAGACCATGGCGGCCATCACCGTGATCCCGACCCCGATCTCGACGCCGAGCATGCCGAGGCTCCGCGGCTCGGCGGCCGGCAGCACGCCGTAGTCGAGAAAGTTCGCGCCGAGCAGCAGGCAGAGCAGGCCGACGCCGGCGTACAGCGCCACGCCCAGGCTGGCGGCGGCGGTTTGCGTCGTCGGCGTGAAGCGCCGCCGCATCGTCTCCGCGCCATGCGCTATCGACACCAGGAGGAAGCTCGCGCCCAGGATGACGCCCCCCTGGAAGCCGCCGCCGGGACTGGTGTGGCCGTGCACGATGACGTAGAGGCCGAAAAGCTGGATGAACGGCGCGAGCAGGCGGCAGAAGGTCTTGACGATGACGCTCTGCTGCTCCGGCATTACGGCCTGTCTCCCCCGTCTTGCCTGCGCAGGATCAGCCCGACCGCGAGCGCCGCCGTGAAGATGACGGTCACCTCGCCCAGCGTGTCGAGGCTGCGGTAGTCGGCCAGCACCGCGGTGACCAGGTTCGGCACGGCCGTCTCCGCCGGCCCCTGCTCGATGTATCGCGGCGAGACGCGCACGGCCGGCGGCGACGCCGGGTCGCCGGTGGCCGGGACGTCCAGCGATCCGTAGAGCAGCAGCAGCCCGGTCGCGGCGGTCGCCGCAAGGCGCAGGCGTCTCAATCTCTGCTCTCCCGCTCCGTCTTGAACACGGCCACCACCAGCAGCACCGTCGTGACCCCCGCGCCGACAGCCGCTTCCGTGAACGCCACGTCCACGGCGCCCATCGCCAGCCAGAGCAGGCACATGAACAGGCTGAAGGCGGCGAGGAGGATGACCGACGCGAGCAGGTCCCGGACCGTCACCGCGCCCACCGCGCAGACCACGGCCAGTCCGAGCATCGCGAGATCGAGTTGCCAGATCATCGCGGGCGACGCTCCTCCCGCGTCCACGCCGGCAGATCGCTCCGGAGGGCCGACCGGGCGATGGCGTGCGTGGCGGTCGGGCTGGTCGCGAACAGGAACACGGCGATCAGCAGGATCTTGACGCTGGCGAGGCCGAACCCCTGGAGCGCGGCCAGCCCGATCAGGACCAGCAGCGCGCCGAGCGTGTCGCACTTTCCCGCCGCGTGCATGCGCGTGTAGAAGTCGGGGAAGCGCAGCAGGCCGACCGCGCTCGTGAGGAAGAAGAGCACCCCCAGGCCGACCAGCGCCGCCGCCCCGGCCGTCATCTGGCGGGACTCCGGGGGGCGGGGCTCCGGGGGACGACGCCCTTGCGCTCGAAGTACCGCGACAGGGCGAGCACGCCGATGAAGTTGATCAGCGCGTACACGAACGCGACGTCGATGAACAGCTCCACGCGGCCGAAGAGGAATCCGGTCAGCAGGATGAGGGTTATCGTCTTCGTCCCGGCCACGTTCAGCCCGATGATCCGATCGAGGACGACCGGCCCGGCGACGACGCGGTAGAGGGCCGGCCCCGCCGCGAACAGGACGGCCAGCGCCGCCGCAAGAAAGAACGTCGGCGTCACGGCTTCGTCCCCGTGTCCGCGCCATCGGCCGCCGCCTCGCCGAACATCCGCGCCACGCGGCGCTCCATGGCGCCGCCGCGCAGGTCGTCGGCCGCCTGGTCGGTCAGGGCGTGCACCACGAACTCGTCGCCGACGACGTCCATCGTCACCGTCCCCGGCGTCAGCGTGATCGAGTTCCCGAGCGTCGTCCGCGCCAGATCGCTTCGCAGACCGGTCCGGAAGCGGACGATCCGGGGGCGGAGCCCGGCCGGCCGCACCACCAGCCAGGCGACGCGCAGGCTCGCGACGGCCATCTCGGCCAGCAGCCAGGGGACGTACGCGGCGAACCTCCAGGCGCTGAACCGCGCCCAGGCGTCCAGCAGCAGCAGATCGAACGAGAGCGCCGTCACGAGCGCCGCGCAGACGATGCCGGCGCCCACGTGGAACGGATCGAAGTGCCCGGAAAGGATCAGCCAGAACGCCAGCAGGAGAACGAAGACGGCGAGACGCGCCACTGACGGAATTCTAACCCGGATTCAATCGCGCATTGCGGGACCGCGGCGCCTGGTCGATTTCCTGGGCGAACTGGTTGGCCGGACGAGCGGGGTTCCACCACGGGCTGTGAAGGCGTCAATTGGCTAGAAGTCGAACGACACCCCCAGCTTGAAGAGACGGCCGATCAGGAGTTGCTCCGGCCGGAGCCAGTTCGATCCGAACGCGTTGTTCTGCCGCAGCACCGTGTTCGCGTTGAACAGGTTGGCGACGTCGAGCGTCACGCGCACGCGGGCGCGGCCGGACGGCGACGGAAAGCGCTTCGCGATCCGGACGTCCATCTGGTGGAGCGGGTCGTTGTACTCCTCGCCGGGCGCCAGCAGCGGCACGGTGGCCGACCCGCCGCTGAAGCTGGTGCGCGACGGGTCCAGGAACCGGACGGTCGAGCCTATGTCGCTGTCCCGGACGGTGTAGTCGGCCAGGATCTCCGGTCCGGGCAGGCGCAGGAACGTCACCGCCAAGTCGACGTCCCAGGGGAGCGCCGCCGTCCCGTGGAACTTGACGTTGTTCCGCCAGGGCGGCCGGAACTCGCACCGGTGCAGGCCGGGCGCCACCCGCCGCGGGCGCGCGGCGCGGTCGCCCAGGACGTCGCCCTGCGGGGTGTCGACCGTGAAGCAGGCGTCCCGCATGTTGCCGACCGTGCCGCTGCTCAACCCGCCCGACAGCGTGTACCGGTCGAAGCGGGCGTTCATCGTCAGGTCGATCCCCTGCCACCGCTCGCTCCACTCGCCGAAGCCGTCGGCCGCCGTGCGCACGGTCCGCACCTGGCCCCGCTTCGCCGGGTCGAGGTCGTACAGGCCGCACGTCTCGCCGCCGCCGAGCCGCGCGGCGGCCGGGGCGGTGACGCAGTACTCGTCGTAGTCGCCCGGCGCCACCAGCAGGTTGTCCTCCACGGTGAAGTTGCCGTACGACCGGCGGGTGTACTGCGCCTCCACCGACAGACCGTCCAGAAGCTGGTGCTGCACGCCGGCGGCGACCTCCCAGTTGTACATCCGGACGCCCCACCCTTCGCGGATGGCGTCGTCCACGCTGATGGAGGTCGGCGCGGCGGTGGCGAAGTTGGCGTTGTCGAGCGGCCCGAGCTCGCTCTCCTGCGCGACCCGGTCGCCGTTCGGATCGAACCACGCCCGGTTGCCGAGCTGGTTGAACAGCAGCGGGTTGACCGCTTCGGCGAACGCGGTCCCCTCCTTCACGACGTACCGGTTGACCGACGCCTTCAGGGCGGTCCGGCCGTCGCCGAACAGGTCGTACGCCACGCCGAGCCGGGGCGAGAAGTCTTTCCAGTTCGGCGCGTCGTCCACATCCACCCAGGTCTGCAGCGGCGCCCACCGGCTCGGGCCGCTCACGTTCCGGTCGCCCGGCACCGAGCCGACGTGCTGGTCGTACCGGATCCCGGCGTTCACCGTCAGCCGGTCTATAGTCCACTGGTCCTGCGCGAAGAAGGCGAACTTGCGGAAGTTCTGCCGCGAGGTCCACGGCCCGTTCTCCACCTGCGCCCGGATCGGCCGGCCGTTGAAAAAGAGGTGCTTCAGGTTCCCGTTCAGCGACCGGTTCTTCCACGACTGGTAGCCCCAGTTGAAGTCGACGCCGAACTTCGCGGTGTGCGAGCCGGTGACGTACGACAGCGCCGCCTTCGCGCTCGGCTGGTAGCCGATGTACTCGCCGTAGCCGACCCACGACGACCGGGAGAAGAAGCCGGTCCCGACGTCGTACACCGCCGTGACGTCGCTGTACGCCAGGCCGGGCCGCGTGCCGTCGAGGTGGGAGCTGTTGTAGCCGTCGGTCCACGCCGCTTCGAACAGCAGCCGGGAGGTGATCGGAGAGGTCCACTTCACCTGCGCGAACCGCTCCCGCCGGATCTTCGAGTCCCACGCCGCTTCGTACGACCAGGTTCCGCTCATCAGCAGGCCGTCCTGTCCGCGCGGCTGGTAGGAGTAGTAGAAGGCCAGCTTGTTCCGCGGCGTCGCCTGCAGCGTCAGCCGGCCGCTGACCGCGTGGTGGTAGCTGTCGAGCACCCCCGGCTCGTCGAGGTTCACGTTCCCGGCCGCGCCGAGCGCCGGGTTGAAGGTGAACGACTCGGGGTCTATTGCGTGGAACATCCCGGTGATTTCCTCGGCGATCCCCCAGGTGCGGACCGACGTGAAGAACCAGAGCCGGTCCTTGACGATCGGGCCTCCGAACGCGCTGTTGACGTCGTGCAGCGACCGGATCTCGTTCGCCTCCGACAGGCCCAGGTCGCGCAGCGCCCGATCGAAGTTGTCGCTCTGGAGACGATGGGACGAGTACGACGCGAAGAACGCGACGGAGAAGTCGTTCCCCCCTTCCTTCGGTATCAGGTTGGTGCGAACCCCGCCCGACTCGGTCTCGGCCGAGATGCCGCTCAGCTCGAAGACGAACTCCTGAACCTCCAGCGGGTCGACGTTCCGCAGTCCCTGCGTCCCCGACCCGGCGAGCGTCATCGGCGCGCCGTCGAACTGCATCGAGTAGTCGCCCGGGAGGCTGCCGTGCGCCTCGCTGCTGCCGCGGTTGATGTTCGTCCCTCCGACGTCGTGGTTGCGGCCGGTGATGGTGACGGTGACCGCCGGGATCAGCTCCGACATGTGGAGCTGGCTGCGGCCGGTCGGCAGCGCCTCCCGGATCTCGGCGTCGAGCACCTCCTGCTGCACGACGTTGCGGATGTCGACTTCCGGCGACTCGCCGGTGACGGTGATCGACTCCTCCACGCCGCCGACCCGCAGCTCCGCGTTCACGGTGGCGATCATCGCGCCCGACAGCGTGATCCCCTCGCGCACGACGGTCGCGAACCCCGGCAGGCGGAACGTGACGGCGTAGTCGCCGGGGCGCAGGTCGATGATCGTGTACAGCCCCTCGCCATCCGAGACGACGGTGCGAACCTGCTCGATCAGGGCCGGGCTGGCCGCCTCCACCGTCACGCCGGGCAGCACCGCGCCGGTCGCGTCGGTGACCCGTCCCGCGATCCCGACGTTCTGGGCGGCGGCGGCGGCCGGGAGCAGCCAGGCAAGAGCGAGGACGACGGAACGGACACGCGCATTGCGTCGGTAGGTCATTGCGTCCTCCTGCGACATCCGGAACGTAGCGGACCTGCTGCGCGCTTGTACCACGCGCGGCTCCCGACGGCAAGCGATTTTGCCGGGCATCGGCGGACAGCAGCGGTTGACCGCCTTCGCGAACGCCGTTCCCTTCTTATGGTCAGAACAGTCAGAGCCTGTTGTCATTTACATATGACAACGGGACGCCAGCCGCACACGGCAACGGCCGCCAGCAGCGCCGTGACGCAGCGGAAGTCGCGCCGCGCATGCGGACGTGGTATGCTCGGAGCGTGGCGTCGGATTGGTTCGCGGCGGGCGCGGCGCTGTGCGGCGCGGGGGTTGTGCTCGGGGCATTCGGCGCGCACGGCCTCCGGGCGCGGCTTTCCCCCGAGATGCTCGCAATCTTCGAGACCGGCGTCCGCTACCATCTGATCCATGCGCTTGGACTGCTGGCGGTGGCGTGGGCGGCGTCCCGGTGGCCGGGCTGGTCGGTCTCGGCGGCCGGCTGGCTGCTGGTGGCCGGCACCGTCGTCTTCTCCGGCAGCCTGTACTTGCTGGCCGTCACCGGCGCCCGCTGGCTCGGGGCGGTGACGCCGATTGGCGGGTTCTGCTTCATCGCCGGCTGGGCGCTGCTCGCCCTCGCCGCGATCCGCGCGCCTTCCTGAAAGCGGCGCGGGCTATCCCTGTTTACCCATCGGCCGCACTCCAACGCTTATCAGCCCGTGGTGGGATCCAGCGTCGCGCCGAGAGCGGTGAAGCGCCCGGCTGGCAAGGCGTGAGGAGGGCGCAGAAAATCCACATGTGCGGCATTTCCGGGTTCGTCGGCGAATTCCCCGTAGAGCTGCTCGGCGCCATGAACCATTGCCTCGCCCACCGGGGACCCGACGACTCGGGCCAATACTTCGATCCCGGCGGGAGGATCGGCCTGGCTCACCGCCGCCTTTCAATCATCGACGTCTCCGCGGGCGGCCGCCAGCCGATGTGGGACGCCAGCAGTACGGTCTGCATTGTCTTCAACGGTGAAATTTTCAACTTCCGCGAACTCCGCGTCCGGCTGGAGGCCGATGGATACGGATTCCGCAACAGGACCGACACGGAAGTCATTCTCAACCTGTACCTGAAGTACGGCGACGGCGCGCTCGGCCAGCTCAATGGAATATTTGCTTTCGCACTGTGGGATACTCGAAGCAATTCGCTGCTGATCGCCCGCGACGGCGTCGGAGTGAAGCCTCTTTATTATTCCGAAACGCCTGACGGACTTGTTTTCGCAAGCGAGCTCAAGGCCTTGCTGCATTGCCGCTCCATCGAGCGGAAAATCGACTGCCGTGCGGTTCACGACTACATGACGTACCTCTGGTGTCCTGCGCCCAGAACCATGTTCGAAAAAATCAAGAAGCTTGAACCCGGCGCCGCGATGCGCATCGTGGACGGCCGGATTGCGTCACGCTGGAGCTTCTACAAGCTCCCTTTCGGCGAAGAAATCGGCTCCATGCCGGTCGGCGAAGCGACGAGACTCGTGCGTGAACACGTCCAATCCGCGGTGGACCGTCAAACCGTAAGTGACGTGCCGATTGGAGCCTTCCTGTCCGGCGGACTGGATTCAAGCAGCGTCGCCGCATGCGCGGCCCGAAGCCTCGGCGGACGGCCGTTCGACTGCTTCACGATGGGATTCACGGACCGATCGTTTCACAAAGAGGGCGCCGTAGACGATCTGCCGTACGCCAAGCTCGCAGCCCGGCATCTGGGCGTCGATCTGCATACGATCTACGCCGGCCCGGAGATGGCGGACGAACTCCAGCGCATGGTCTACTTTCTGGACGAGCCTCAGGCGGACCTCGCGGCGGTCAACACGTTCTTCATCTGCAAATCGGCGCGCGAGCGCGGCGTCAAGGTGCTGCTTTCCGGTTCCGGGGGAGACGACATCTTCTCCGGTTACCGCCGGCATAGAGCTTTGCGGATGGAGCGGTGCTGGAGCTGGCTGCCGTTGTTCGCACGCACGGGTCTGAAGCGGTTCTCGTCATGGTTGCCGACGTCGCCCGCCCTCACGCGCCGCATCGCCAAGGCCTTCTCGTACGCGCACCTTGACGGCGACGCCCGTCTGGCAAGCTATTTTCACTGGATTGCGCCGGAAGCGCTGGAGCCGCTGTACTCCGAAGCTCTCTTCTCTCAGGTACGGAGCTGTCCCTTTTCGGACAGCCTCGTGCGGTCTCTGCGGGACGCACCGGTCGGCGCCGGCGAATTGAATCGAATGCTTTATCTGGAATGCCGGCATTTTCTTGCGGATCACAACTTGAACTATTTCGATAAAATGGGAATGATGGCCGGCGTCGAAGTGCGCGTGCCGCTGCTCGACCCGGATCTCATGTCCTTGGCGGCGCGACTGCCGACAGCCTACAAGCAGCCGATCGGCGGCTCCGGAAAATGGATCCTGAAGGCCGCAATGAAGCCCATGCTGCCAAGCGAAGTCATCCATCGCTCGAAGTCCGGATTCGGCGTACCGCTCCGTCACTGGCTGCGCAACGAACTGCGGCCGATGGTCGAGGACACTCTTTCCAGCGCATCCCTGGATCGGCGAGGACTTTTCGACAGCGCCACTGTCCGGCGCCTGGTGAACAGCGACAGATCGGGCGCAATCGACGCCGCGTACACGCTGTTGTCGCTGATCTGCATCGAACTCTGGTGCCGAATGTTCGTGGACGCCAGCGTCCCGGCGGCTCCTTGACATGAACGACCCGCGCGCAGCAGATGCTGACGGCGCCCTTGAGGAGACAAGTCGCCGCCCGATGCGCCAGCGGATCCTGCTCGTCGGCGATCTTCCGCCGCCGGCGCACGGCCAGGCGATGTCGTTCCAGCTGCTATGCCGCAGGCTGTCGTGCTACGGCTACACTTGCCGGATCGTGGACTTTCGCAGAAGAAGAACGTCTCCGTGGTCACGCCTGTCCGCGACGCGATCCGTCGAGGTGCTCCGCGCCCTCGTCGAATTTGCGGTTGGCTTGGTCAAACGTTTCCGCCTGGCGTATATCCTGATCGCTCAGTCCCGCGCGGGTTTCCTGCGCGACATGGTGATGATCTGGAGCGCGTGGGCGTGCCGATGCCGAATCGTCGTTCACCTTCATGGTGGAAACTACGACGGATTCTACCGCGCGCAGCCGAGGCCGTGGCGGTTCGCGATCCGCCATACCCTGCGGCGCGTCGATCGGATCGTCGCCCTGAGCGAGCGGCTGCGTGGCATGTACGCGTTCGATCCCGCCCTGCAGGCGAAGGTCGCCGTGGTGATGAGCAGTCCACCCGAGGAACTGAAAGGCAAGCCTCGGCTGATGGATAACCATCCGGAGCGCGTCGTACGACTCCTGTTTCTGTCGAACATGATCCAGTCCAAGGGCTACCCAGACGTTCTGGAGGCGGTGAAAATTTTGAAGCGCACGACGACGATGCGCCTGGAGGCCATGTTCGCGGGAATTTTCATGTCGTCTGCTGACGACCGGGAGGCGCTGTCGCCGAAGGCGGCCGAAGCTGCTTTTCTCGACGCCGTCGATGGAAGCGGTCTGGCCGGCGTGGTCCGTTATCTTGGGGCCGTGTCCGGCGACGCCAAGCGGCGCCTGCTGGACGCCAGCGACTTTCTGTTGCTGCCCACGAATTACGTCAACGAGGGCCAGCCCATGGCGATCATCGAGGCCATGGCGAGCGGCTGCGTGGTGATTGCAACCGATTACCGGTCGATCCCCGATCTGGTCGTCGACGGAGAGACCGGCGTGCTGGTGGATTACGGTCGTCCGGAGCAGATTGCAAATGCAGTCCGAGAAATTTCTGCCGACGCCGAAAGATACGCGATGATGAGCAGGGCGGCGGTCGAACGCTACGAAAGATTCTTCACCGTCGCACGGCACCTGAATGCAATGGTTTCCGTGCTGCGAAGCGTGTGAACGCCGCTTCGTCAACCATCAGATCGATGCCCGCGCGGCATGTCCCGGGCGCTTGCCTTTTCGATGCCGAGAGCCGCGGTCAGTCGGGGCAGAACCCGTTCCTGGGCAAAGTCCTCGGCCGATGCTCGCGCCCCTTCGGAGAGTCGCCGGCGCAACGCGCCGTCCGTCACCAGTTTCGCCATGGCCGCAGCGAAGTCGTCCACGTCGCCGGTTCGGACGACCAGACCGTTCTCCTCGTGCCGGACGATCTCTGACGGCCCCGGCAAATCGGTTGAAATGACCGGAATTCCGGCCATGAAGGCTTCGATTATCGCTGTCGGATGGCCTTCGAACATGTAGCGGCTCGGAAACGCCAGCGCATCGTTCCGCGCCAACTCGACTCGCAATGCCTTGTTGGGAAGGTAGCCATGCGCAACGACGCCCGGCATTCCCTCGATTCTGGCGCCGAACGCCGCGGGGAGAGGGCCGTACACATTCACTTCAATGCGTTGGAGCAACGCCGCGCGAACACGGAGCCGATCAACGGCGTCGAGCAATACGTCCAGGCCCTTTACGTCAGTTCTGGATGATTGATGGCCGGACCCTTTCCGCACGAAACAAGCGAACCTGACCTTTTCGTCCTTGCGCAGAGCCGGCGGCAAGGGGGGAGGCCACGGACGAAACGACGTGACGACGGTGGTCTTAAACCGCAATTCGGGCGGGAAGTCTCTGCGCGCCGCCTCCGTCTCCACCACCACGGAGCCCACCATTCTGAAAATGGCGAGACAGGCGTCCCGGACGAACGCCGGCAGAAGCCTGGTTCCGAACAGGGCTCGCCCGCCGGTCAAGAGCACGACGCAGTGCTTGCGGCACAGCTTGGCGGCAAGAACGAACGCAAGTCCGTACGAAAAACTGACGTCGCTCGATCCGACCATGACGACCCTGCCGGCAAGAGGCACTCTGCTGACGGCGCGCAGCACTCTGGCGACGGTCCGTAGATGGTTCGGGCGCGTACTGGCGCCGCTTTGACTGTACAACGGATGATGAACGGGAAGATCGAACTGATCAATCTTCATGTGGGCAAGTCCGCGGAGGTGTTCAAGCAGAATTTCGAACGACACCCGTGAGCCGCCCTCCCTGTAGGGCGGAGGTCCGATCAGGAGCAGGCGTTCGGGCGCAAGCGGCGTTCGGGTCATGACTTGCCGAGCCCGGTCCGATTCCCGAGGCATGACCGAACGTTGCAGATCATGGCATTGGACAATATCAACCCGGATTATTCACGCCCAACCGCGCATCCGGTGACTCCACAGCCGCATCGCCAGTTCCTTTGATTACCCGCGCTACGCGCAGCGTCGCCGACGCGTTATTTCTTTGATATGGAACGGCTACGACGCCGCCCGATCCGCCCGGCCGCCCCGAGCGGCGCGGTCGCAGGCGCGCTGGAACCGGGAGAGGAGCGCCTCGGCGTCGGCGCCGGCCAGCGGGCCGAGCCGGCGGCGCTCGGCCTGCAGGCGCTTCACCTGATCGAGGACGGACCGGCGGCGGGACGCCTCGTCGACGCGCGCGCCCATCAGGTTGCTGGCGAGCGCGTCGCGCCAGCGGGCGGCGAGGATCTCGGCGGGCGACGCCTCCGGGGGCGACTGGCCGTCGGCGATCGTCTCGACCTGCCGGCACAGATCCTCCAGCCGCTTCAACCGGCGGGACGGGTCGAGGTCGGTGCCGTGGAACGCGTCGGGGTGCGCCGTCACGACGCGGCCCACCGCCTGCCCGAACCGTGCGGCGAGGCGGCGGCGAACGGCCGGCGGAACGTCCGGCGCCTGACGCCACCGCCGCTGGAGGTCCCGCAAGGCCTCGGCCACCCGGCCGGGAGGCTCGCCGCCGGCGCCCGCGGCCGGCAGCAGCGCCTCCACCTCGCCGCACAACGCTTCGCACGCCTTGATCCGGTCGGCCGCCGCCTCGTGCTCCGCGGCCTGCGCCCGATCGAGGACGGCGGCGCAGGCGGCCTGGAACCGCTGCCGGACCGCCTCCGACCGTTTCCGCTGGACCGGGCCGATCTCCTTCCACTCGGCCTGCGCCTGCCGCGCCTGCTCAACGGCGCCGGCGATCTCGGTCTCGGCCGCGGCGGAGAGCGCCTCGACGCGCACGATCAGCGCTTCCTTCCGTTCAAGGTTGCGCGCCCATTCCTGCTTCCGCCCGGCCAGGTCCTCCTTGCGGCGGACGAAGAACCTGCCGCAGGCGGCGCGAAACCGGTCCCACGTCTCCTGCTGCCGCCGGCGCGGCACGGGGCCGATCTCCTTCCACTGCGCCTGCAGATCGGTGATCCGCTGCACGGTCTTCAGCCAGTCGGTGGACGAGGCGAGCCGCTCGACCTCCTCCACTATCGCGAGCCTGCGCGCGAGGTTGCGCTCGCGGTCGGCGGACTGCGCGGCCAGGTACGCCTGACGGCGGGAATGGACTCGGTCGTGGGCGGCCTCGAACCGCGCCCGCAACTGCTCGCCGCGATCTTTCGGGACGTCGGCGGCGAGCCGCCACCGAGACATGATCCGTCCGTACCGGGCGGCGAGCCGGGCGTCGTCCGGGCAGTCGGCCAGCGCCTCCATCTCGGCGCACAGGTTCTCCCGCACGCCGAGGTTGGCCCACTGCCGCCAGTCGGCGAAGTCGCGCAGCTCGCGTACGCGGCGCAGCAGCGTGACCTGGACGCGGCGCAACCGCCGCACGGCCGCGGGGCGCGGCCGGCGGGGCGAACCGGGCGCCTGCAACTCCTCCAGCGCCTGCCGGACGGCGCGAAGCTGCCGCTCCGCCGCCGCAAGCCCTGCGGCGTCGGAGGCGGCGGCCTTCTCCGCCGCAGCGCAGAGCAGGTCCAGCCGCTCTCGATCCGGACGGTTCGGAGGCTTCAGACCCGATGGCGCAGATCCGCGCGCCTTGTCGACGCGAGGGGCTTCCGGGTCGACGCGAGGCGGGTCCGCGGGCTGCTGCTCCAACACGTCCATGCTGCTGTGCGCGACGATGCGGCGAGCGCTCCGAATCGCCGGACCGGGCTGGACAGGCGGCGGAAACTTATGCATACTTTGGGCCGCATTCGTGAGCAGAAGGCCGAAAAACAAGAAACCCGTCCGTTCCAACAGGATAGCCGTACGCCGCGCCGGAGCGTGCCGGGGCAAGAATCCCGATTCTTGAATTCTGCGATCCCGTATTTTGGATGACCAAGGAGCCGACCTCATGCCGTTCCGCCTGCTGGGCCTCGCTGGAGCGTTCGCTGTCGTGACCCTCGGCGTTTCCGACTCCGCCGCGCAAGACAACCCGGTGGTCGTCATGGAGACGAGCATGGGCAGCATCACCATCGAGCTGCTCCAGGACCGGGCGCCGGTCAGCGTGGAGAACTTCCTCCAGTACGTGAACGACGGCTTCTACACCGACACCGTCTTCCACCGCGTCATCCAGGGATTCATGATCCAGGGAGGCGGCATGACGGCCGACATGCAGCCGAAGCCCGGACGCGCCCCGATCAGGAACGAGGCGACGAACGGCGTCAGCAACGAGCGCGGCGCCGTCGCCATGGCCCGCACCAACGTGGTCGACAGCGCCACGTCGCAGTTCTTCATCAACACCGTCAACAACGCCCGCAGTCTCGACAACAAGGGGACCGATCCCCGCAACTACGGCTATGCGGTGTTCGGCCGGGTGACCGGCGGGATGGACGTCGTCGACAGGATCGAGGCGGTCAACACGGGCAACCGGGCCGGACACGCCGACGTCCCGATAGAGCCGGTCGTCATCACCGGCGTGACCGTCCAGTAGCGCCGCCGCGCACGCGCCGGCCATCGGCGGCGTGACGGCGCCGGCGCCGCGCGGACGCTGACCGGCCGTTTCATGTCCCCGCCGCCCCAGCCCCCGGCGCCCGACGCGGCGCAGGCGCGCGTCCTCGGCGTCGTCGACGAGCTCGTCCGCGAGTTGCGCGGCGGCCGGACCCCGCGCCGCGCCCGGCCGGAAGAGTCTCTGGAACGCGATCTCGGGATCGGCAGCCTCGAACGGGTGGAGCTGCTCATCCGGTTGGAGCGGGCGTTCGACGTCAAACTGGGCGACGCGGCGATGGCCGACGCCGTCACGCCGGCCGACCTGGCGGCGATCGTCACGGGCGCCGAAGCGGTCCGGGACGATGCGCCCGGCGGCGGGCCTGTCGCCGCCGCGCCGCGCCCGACGTCCGGTCCGATGCATGGTCCGGCGGCCGGCCGTGCGGCGGCCGGCTCGGCGAGCGACGCCCCTACCCTCCTCGAAGCGCTCGCCCGGCAGGTGGAGCGGACGCCGGATCGGACACACATCCATCTGCACGACGAAGACGGCGGCGAGACGCATCTGACCTACCGCTGGCTGTGGGACGAGTCCCGGGCGGTCGCCGGCGGGATCGCCGCGCGGGGGCTTGGCCGCGGCGACACGGTGGCGATCATGCTGCGGACCGAGCCGCGGTTCTTCTCCACGTTCGTCGGGACGCTGATGTCCGGCTGCGTGCCGGTTCCGCTCTACCCGCCGTTCCGCGCCGACCAGATCGAGGAGTACGCGCGCCGCCAGACCGCCATCCTGCGCAACGCCGGCGCGCGGCTGCTCGTCACGTTCAGGGCGGTGGAGCGGGTCGCCGGCCTGCTGGTGCGCCAGGTCCCGTCGCTGGAGTCGGTCGCCGGCGCCGATGCGCTGGCCGGCGCGCCGCGGCGGCCGGCGGCGGCCGGCCGGGACGACCCGGCGCTCATCCAGTACACGTCGGGCAGCACCGGCCGGCCGAAGGGGGTCCTGCTCTCGCACGGGAACCTGATGACCAACATCCGGGCGATCGAGCAGGGACTCGGCGTCGGCCCCGGCGACGTCGCGGTGAGCTGGCTCCCGCTCTACCACGACATGGGGCTGATCGGCGCCTGGCTCGGCACGCTCTGCATCGGGGCGCCGCTCGCGCTGACCTCCCCGCTCGCGTTCCTGGCCCGCCCGGTCCGGTGGCTGCGGATGCTCGACGCCCATCAGGGCACGGTCTCGCCGGCGCCGAACTTCGCGTACGACCTGTGCGCCTCCCGCATCCCGAATCGGGAGCTCGACGGACTCGACCTGCGCTCGGTCCGGATCCTGCTCAACGGCTCCGAGGCGGTCTCCCCCGAGACGCTCCGGCGGTTCGTCGACCGGTTCGCGCCGTACGGGCTCGACCCGGCCGCGGTCCTCCCGGTCTACGGCCTCGCCGAATGCTCGGTCGGCCTGGCCACGCCGGCCGTCGGCGCGCCGCCCCGCATCGACCGGGTGCGGCGCGCGGCGTTCCAGTCGTCGGGCCGGGCGGCGCCGGCCGACCCGGACGATCCGCGGGCGCTGGAGTTCGTATCGTGCGGCCGGGCGCTGCCGGGCCACGAGCTGCAGGTGGTCGACGCCCGCGGCCTGCCCGCGCCGGAACGCCGGCAGGGCCGGATTCGGTTCCGGGGGCCGTCGGCGACGGGCGGCTACTATCGCGACGCCGAGGCGACCCGTGCGTTGATCGACGACGACGGGTGGCTCGACACCGGCGACCTCGGCTACGTCGCCGACGGCGACCTGTTCATCACCGGCCGGGCGAAGGACCTGATCATCAAGGGAGGGCGCAACCTCTCGCCGCACGAGGCGGAGGCGGCCGCCGGCGACGTTCCGGGCGTTCGCCGCGGGTGCGTGGCGGCGTTCGGCGCGGCGGACGCCGAGCGCGGAACCGAGCAGTTCGTCGTCGTGGCGGAGACGCGGGTGACCGATGCCGAGGCGCGGGAGGCGCTGCTGCGCGCGGTGACCGCCGCCGTGACCGACGCGCTCGGCGTCGCCCCGGACCACGTGGTGCTGGCGCCGCCCGGTTCGGTCCCGAAGACGTCGAGCGGCAAGATCCGGCGCAGCGCCGCGCGCGACGCCTGGCTCGCCGGACGGGTCGGCAAGGACCGGGCCGGTCTGGCCGGCCAGTGGGTCCGGCTCGGGCTGTCGGCGGCCGGCGCCGTGCTGGCCGACTGGCTCGGGCGGGCGGGACGGGCGGCGTTCACCGGCTACGCGGCGGCGCTGGTGCTCTCCACTGCCGTCGTCGCCTGGGCGCTGCTGCGGCTCGGCCCGAGCGGTCCCTGGATCGACCGGCTCGTGGGCCGCTGGACCCGACTGGTGATGACGCTCGGCGGGTGCCCGGTCGAGGTGGCGCGGCATGCGCCGCTCCCGGCCGGATCGCCGGCGGTCTTCGTCGCCAACCACGCCAGCCTGCTCGATCCGCCGCTGATGATGAGCGTGCTGCCGGTCCCGGTCCGGTTCGCGGCCAAGGACCGCCTCGGCGCCT
The DNA here is from genome assembly GCA_965203565.1 of Vicinamibacterales bacterium. Lineage (GTDB taxonomy): Bacteria > Acidobacteriota > Vicinamibacteria > Vicinamibacterales > UBA8438 > JAAXGX01. The sequence goes on from OZ241896.1 coordinate 128,664, forward strand.
ACCCGATGGTCGGTCTCGCGATCCGGAAGGGCGGGCACGTCCCGATCCGGAAGGACGGCCAGTCGCAGCGGATCGCGGGCGCCGGCGATCTCCGCGCGCCGCTCGACGCAGGGACGTCGATCTTCGTCTTTCCGGAAGGGACGTTCGACGCCGCGCCGCGCCTGCTGCCGTTCCGGCTCGGCGCGTTCCGGACCGCCGTCGACGCCGGCTGCCCGGTCGTCCCGGTCGCCATCCGGGGGACCCGCCGAATCTTCCCGGCCGGGACCTGGCTGCTCCGGCCCGGCCGCGTCACCGTCACCTTCGGGCCGCCGCTCCGGCCGGCCGGGTCGGACTGGACGGAGATCGTCCGGCTGCGCGACGAGGCCCGCGCGTTCATCGCCGCGCACTGCGGCGACTCCTGACTCCGGCTATACTGGAGCCGCCCATGCCCCACGCCGATCGAACGGGCGCCGCCGTCCTCGAACCGGAGTCGATCAGCCTCCCGAACCCCGACGCGCCGGCGCGGATGGAGGTCGCCATGCCGCGCGGCCTCTACGACCGCCTCACCAATCACGACAAGGCGCCGACGAGCCGCTACGAGACAGCGACCGGGCGCGCCGAGTTCGTGGCCGAGCCGGGGGTCTCCCACGAGTGGCGGCCGGCGAAGCTCACGGCGCTGTTCGAAGAGATCGGGCAACTGCTGGACGAAGCCGGCCGGCCGACGCAACTGCTGGCGGCGGGCGCGAGCCGCCTGCTGAGCGCCGACGGCGCCTTCGAACCGGACACCTGCCTGTTCCTCGACCCGGCGCAGGCGCTCGCCGCGATGCGCGTCGATGGATATCTCGACACCCGCGCCGGCGACCCGGTTCCCGACCTCGTGGTGGAGATCGACCGGAGCGTCGACTCGCGCGGCAAGCTCGGGCCGTACTTCCGGATGGGGGTGCGCGAGGCGTGGACCTGGAGCCGCGCCGACGGCGCGCGGATCTGGGTCGCCTCCTCGGACGCGGCGGACGGCTGCGCGCCCGCGGACCGGAGCCGGGTGCTGCCCGGCCTCGACCGGACGGCGCTCGACCGCCTGCTGGCGAGCCGCACCCCGCTCGACGCGTCGCGCCGGGCGCGCGACGTCGCCCGGCGGGTGGCCGACGCGCTGCTGGCGCAGGTGGCTTGATCCCGGTCAGAGCGCTCGGCCTGTCGCGGGCGACGGACAGCCCTGACGCGGGTGAGCGTGGGCCCGTAGTCACTGCGGGCGGGCTTCGTCCGCCAGCGCCCGGAGCGGCTCGCCCGCGAGCCGGTAGACCGTCCACTCGTCCATCGGGACGGCGCCGGCGCGCCGGTACGCGGCTATCGCCGGCTCGTTCCAGTCGAGCACCGACCACTCGAACCGGCCGCAGCCGCGTTCGACCGCCAGCGCCGCCAGATGCGCCAGCAGCCGCCGCCCGACGCCGCGCCCGCGGTGCGCCGGCCGCACGTACAGATCCTCCAGGTGCAGGCCGGGCCGCCCGACGAAGGTGGAGAAGGTGTGGAAGAAGAGGGCGAAGCCGACCGCCTCGCCGCCCAGCCGGGCGACGACCGCCTCGGCGGCCGGCCGGTCGGAGAAGAGCGCCCGATCGAGGTCGGCCTCGGTCGCCGCCACCTGGTCCGACAGCCTCTCGTACTCGGCCAGCTCCCGGATCAGCGTCAGGATCAGCGGCGCGTCGGCGGGCGAGGCGGGGTCGATCCGCAACGCGTCCGCCGGCGTGGTCATGGCGTGTCGCTCCGGGAACGGCCGGCGGACGCGGGCCGACCGCCGCGAACCGGATGCATCGGGCCGAGACTCCGGCGCGGCGGACCGCGGCGCAGGCGCGTCAGGCCAACGGATCCGGTCGCCGCAGGCACGGTTTCCTGGCGCCGCGGCAGTCGCGCGCGGAGACGGTCGCCCGGAGCATCTTCCGCCGGGGACCGGGACGCCGGACCGCCGCCTGACGCCGCGCGCTCAGGCAGACGAAGCTGGCGCGCCGTCCGCCCGGAGGCAAGCCGGCCTGCGCCTCCAGAATCCCCACGGTCCGCTCCACGTACCGGCGCAGGATCCGGATCTCCTTCTGGTGCGCGTCGATCCGGATCGTCAGCAGCTTGATCCGCGCCCCGCCAAGCTCCCGCTGGAGCGCCATCAGCTCGTCGAAACGCCGGTCGATCCGCCGCGCGATGGTGGTGACGGCCAGCGTCCCCAGCGCGCCGCAGACAACGAAGGTGACAATCGTCGACAACATTCCATCCAACTTACCGGCGCGCCGCCGGCGCCGTCAAGTGGCCGGCGCCGCGCGCGTCAAATCGCCGCGGCCAGCGCCCGATCGAGGTCGGTCAGCAGGTCGGCGGGGTCCTCGATCCCGATCGAGAGGCGGAGCAGGTCGTCCGGCACCGGCGTGCAGGCCCCTTCGACCGGCGCCCGGTGCTCCACCAGGCTTTCCACCCCGCCCAGCGAGGTGGCGTTCCGGAAGACGCGGAGCGCCGCCGCCACCCGCCGAGCCGCCGCCGCATCGGCGACGCGGAACGAGACGATCGGCCCGAAGCCGCCGCGCATCTGGCGGGCGGCGACCTCGTGCCCCGGATGCCCGGCCAGTCCGGGATAGAGGACCGCCGCCACGCGGGGGTCCCCGGCCAGCGCCTCGGCGATCCGCTGCGCACTGTCCGACGACCGCGCCACGCGCAGGAACAGCGTCCGCATGCCGCGCAGCAGCAGCCATGCTTCGAACGGCCCGAGCACCGCTCCCCGGTACGCCCGGTCGCGCCGGATTCGCGCCCACTCCTCGTCGGCGCGGGCGGTCACCAGCGCGCCCGCGAGCACGTCGGAATGGCCGTTGAGCTGCTTGGTGGCCGAGTGCATCACCAAGTCGGCGCCGAGCTGCAGCGGCCGGCAGAGGACCGGCGTCGCCACCGTGCCGTCCGCCACCACCCGCGCGCCCGCGGCGTGGGCGACCTCGGCCGTCGCCGCGACGTCGGTGACGGCGCAGGTCGGGTTTGACGGGGTCTCCACCCAGACGATCCGGGTGACGCCGGGGCGCACCGTCCGCCGCAGCGCGGCGAGGTCGCCGTTCGGCGCGAAGTCGAGCGCGAGCCGGCCGGCCGCCGCGCGCTCCTGCAGCCAGAGACGGATCGTCCAGTACATCTCCGCCGGAGCGACGACGTGGCTCCCCGGCGGCAACGTCTCGAACACCGTCGTGGCGGCGGCCATCCCGGAACCGAACAGGAGCGCTTCGCTGCCGCCTTCCAGGCGGGCCAGCAGCGCCTCGCACGGGTCGTACGTCGGGTTCCGGTCGCGGGTGTACGAGTGGCCGCCGGGGTGGCTCCCGTCCGGCGCCCGCTCGTACGGCGCCGACGCCACGAGCGGCGGCACGATCGCCCCTGTCAACGGGTCGCGCAGTCCGAGCGCCTGCGCGGCCAGCGTCTCGGCGGCGAGGTCGGACGGCTTTTCCAGCGGCGCCGGCTTGCGGGGGGGCACGGGCTGCTGGCTAAGCCGGCGACGGGCCGATGTCCACGGCGATCTCCCGCCACTTCTCCTGCCGGAACCGGACGACGCTCAACACGGCGCGCGTCACGTGTCCGAGCACGATCGCCAGCCAGATGTCCTCCGGCTGCAGCCCGCGCGCGGCCGACAGCCAGGCGCAGAGCCCGATCGGCACGACGACCTGCGAGACGATCGAGATGTACAGCGGACTCTGCGTGTCGCCCGTCCCCTGGAGCGCGCCGGTGTACGTCAGCGCCACGGTGACGAACAGCCCCGAGACGGCGAGGTAGGCGAGCAGCTGCCGGCCGATCTCGAACGCCACCCCCTGGTCGAGCGCGAAGATCGCCAGCAGCGGCCGGGGAACGCCGACGAACAGCAGGCCCACCACCGCCGCGGCTCCCAGGCCGATGCCGGCCGCCACCTGCGCCGCGCGGGCGCTGCGGGCCGGACGGCCCGCGCCGAGGTTCTGCCCCGCGACGGTCGCCGCCGCCCCCATCAGCCCGACCGACGTCCAGGTGACCAGGGCGAACAGTTCGGTGTAGCCGACGGCGTACGCCGCCTGGGCCTCCGCGCTGTGCTCCAGCGAGCCGACGAAGCGGAACATCAGCACGCCGGCCAGGTTCATGACGATCCCCTGGAACCCGGCCGGCAGGCCGAACCGGAACAGCTCCCGGATGACGCGCCAGTCGGGCGTCCACGGCATCTCCCGGGAGAACCGGATCACGAGGCGGCCCGAGAACAGGCGCACGAGGAAGACGACGCTGATCGCAGCGCTGGCGATGGCGGACCCCATCGCCGCGCCGGCGGCGCCGAACGCCGGCACGGGGCCGAGCCCCCGGATCAGGACGACGTTCAGGACGACGTTCAGGACGGTCATCACCATGCCGAGCCGGAGCGGAGTCTGCGCGTCCCCGGCCGCGCGCAGCGCGCCGTTCATCATGAAGAAGATCAGCATTCCGATGCTGAACACGAACACGATCCGGATGTACGACAGCGCCTCGGCCTGCACCTCGGGCGCGGCGTTGACCAGATCGAGCAGGACGGGCGCGGCGAACCAGCCGGCCGGGGCCAGCACCCCGACCGCCATGAAGACCGCGGTCAGAAACGCCTGGTAGACCGTCCGGTTCACCTTCTCCGGCTCCCCGGCGCCGGCGAACCGGGCGACCAGGATTCCCATGCCGGTGAAAACCGACGCGACGAACACGATGACCAGCATGAACACCTGCATGCTGACGCCGATGGCGGCGTTGCCCGTGTGCCCGACGTAATGCCCGACCATCGCCTGGTCGACGATCCCCTGCAAGCCCCCGATGGCGTTTCCGAGCATCGCCGGCCAGGCGAGCTTCCAGACCGCCCGGGAGAGCGACCCCTCCACGATGCTCCGGTCGAAGCGCTGCGTTGCTTGCCGACTGTCGTCGCCCATGCGATGCCCGGCGGGGACGGGGAGCCGAGAGGCCGTGCGGTAAGATGGGAGGCCGCACCGTGGCGCCGGATTTCCCGTCACTGTATCAGATCGAAACCCGGATCCGGTCCGCGGCCGCGGCGCCGCTTCCCGGCGCGGCGGTCCACCTCCGCCTCGCCCCGCGGCCGCGGCGGGGGTGGCGTCCCGACCACGTACCGCCCGGCGCGAAGACGGCCGCCGGGCTGGTGCTGCTCTACCCGCACGCCGGCCAGCCGCGCCTCCTGCTGACCGTGCGCGCCGGCGCCCTGCCGCAGCACGGGGGGCAGGTGTCGCTGCCGGGAGGCCGGGTCGAGCCGGACGAGACGATCGAGCAGGCGGCGCTCCGCGAAGCGGCGGAGGAAGTGGGCGTCGAACCGGAACGGGTGCGCGTTCTCGGCCGGCTCTCCCCCCTCTACATCCCGGTCAGCCGCTTCGCGCTCCATCCGGTGATCGGCGCGGCCGACGCGCGTCCCGCCTTCCGCGCCCGGTCGGCCGAGGTGGCCCGCATCCTGGAGGCGCCGGTGGCGGCGCTCCTCGATCCGCGCGGGACGCCGCGCCGGGGCGTCCGGTGGCGCGGGACCGAACAGGCGCGCGTGCCGTACGTCGAAGTGCGCGGCGAGCGGGTGTGGGGGGCGACGGCGATGATCCTGGCCGAGCTGCTCGCGCTGCTCGGCGCCCCGCCGGCCGATCCGTGGGACGGCGTCGAAGATTGACGCCGGCGGGCGGCGCATCCGCGGGCGCCGCCCGCGTGCGATAATCGCCTTGCGGCGGCGGCGGCGCGCCGGCCGCAGGCGCAGGAGGACCGCCCTTGCCCAGACCGCCACGCAACCCTTCGCCCCGCGAAGCCCCGCTGCTGGACGCCGGCGTCGCGGACGACGCGCGCCGCGGCGACGACGCCGTCGCGCTCCACGAGGCCGCGCAGTCGCGGTACCTGAACTACGCGTTGTCGGTCATCACGTCACGGGCGCTGCCTGACGTGCGCGACGGCCTGAAGCCGGTCCAGCGCCGCATCCTGTACACGATGTGGCGCCAGCGGCTGCGCGCCGACGCCAAGCCTCGGAAGTGCGCCAAGGTGGTGGGCGACGTCATGGGAAGCTACCACCCGCACGGCGACACCGCGATCTACGACACCCTGGTCCGGATGGCGCAGCCGTTCACCCTGCGCGCGCCGCTCGTCTACGGCTCCGGCAACTTCGGGTCGCTCGACGGCGACGGCGCCGCCGCGATGCGGTACACCGAATGCCGCCTCGCCCCGATCGCCGCCGAGATCCTCCAGGAGATCGATCAGGAGACGGTCCCGTTCCAGCCGAACTACGACGGCACGCGGCAGGAGCCGGTGGTGCTCCCCGCCCGGATGCCGAACCTGCTGGTGAACGGCGCGACCGGGATCGCCGTCGGGATGGCGACCAACGTCCCGCCGCACAACCTGGGCGAGGTCGCCGCGGCGCTCGTCCGGCTGCTCGACGACCCGACGCTCGACAGCGCCCGGCTCGCGCGCGACGTCAAGGGGCCGGACTTCCCCACCGGCGGCCAGGTGGTCAACACCGCCGAGGAGCTGGAGCAGATCTACGCCGCCGGCGCCGGCACGGTGCGGATCCGCGCCACGTGGGAGCCGGGCCCGGCCGCCCGGTCGTCGAAGACCGTCTTCCTCACCAGCGTCCCGTACGGCGTCAACAAGGCGCAACTCGTCGAGCGGATCGCCGAAGTGATCGTGGCGCGCAAGCTGCCGGCGCTGATCGACGTCAAGGACGTCTCGGCCGACGACGTCCGGATCGCGCTGGAGATCAAGCGCGACGCGGACGAGCGGCTGGTGATGGCGTACTTGTTCAGGCATACGCCGCTCCAGACCACCTTCCCGGTCAACCTCACCTGCCTCGTCCCGACCGAGCAGGCGGGCGTCGGCCGGCCCGAGCGGCTCGACCTCAAGCAGATTCTCTGGCATTTCCTGCATTTCCGGCTCGAGGTGGTGACGCGCCGCCTGGAGCACGAACTGGCGGCGCTCCGGAAGCGGATCCACCTCCTGGAAGGGTTCGAGCGGGTGTTCGACGCGCTGGACGCCATCATCGCGCTGATCCGGGTGTCGGACGGCAAGGCGGACGCGGCGGCGCGGATCATGAAGCGGTTCGCGCTCGACGCCGAGCAGACCGACGCGATCCTGGAGCTGAAGATCTACCGGCTGGCTCGGCTGGAGATCCTGATGATCCGCGACGAGCTGAAGGCGAAGCGGGATCGGGCGCGGCGGATCGGCGGACTGCTCGGCGACGAGGACCGCCGCTGGGCGATCGTGCGCGACGAGATCGACGAGGTGCGGCGCGCCCACGGCGACCGGGCGGCGAACCCCCGCCGCACGGTGATCGCCGCCGTGGCGGACGACGAGGAGGCGTTCAGCGCGGACGACTTCATCGTCGACGAGGACGCCGTGGCGCTGGTCTCGCGGGACGGCTGGGTGAAGCGGCAGCGGGAGGTCCGCGATCCGGCGGCGACGCGGCTGCGCGAGGGCGACGCGCTGCTCGCGGCGGTGGCCGGCAGCACGCGCGCCACGGTGGTCTTCTTCACCAACTTCGGGGTGGCCTATGGCTGCCGGCTGATCGACGTCCCCGCCTCGACCGGCTACGGCGAGCCGATCCAGCGGCTGTTCAAGCTGAGGGACGGCGAGCGGGTGGTCACGGCGCTCAGCCTCGACCCGCGCGCGGTCGGCGACGTCGCGGCGACCCCCGACCGCCCGGAGCCGCCGACGCACGCGCTGGCGGTGTCGAGCGACGGCTACGGGCTCCGGTTCGGCCTCGACCCGTTCGCCGAGCCGAGCACCCGCGCCGGCCGCCGGTTCGCGCGCCCGTCGAAGGGCGCCGAGATCGTCGGCGTCGCCGCGGTCTCGGGCGCCGAGACGCTGATCGCCGCCACCCGCCAGGCCCGCGCCATGCTCTGTCCGGCGCGCGCGATCAACTTCCTCTCCGGCCCCGGCAAGGGCGTCCGGGTCGTCAGGCTGGACGCGCACGACGACCGGGTGATCGGCTTCGCCGCCTCGCGCGGCGACCGCGACCTGCTGACTGTCGAGACCAGCCGCGGCGCCGCGCAGACGATCAGCACCGCCAAGTACGACGTGGGCGGCCGGGGCGGCCGGGGCCGGACGCTGCTCCAGCGCGGACAGTTCACCCGCGTCGTGCCGAAGCCGATCGAGGCGCCGGCGCTGGGGGGACGGTGACGAGCGGCGCCATCGTCTCGGCCGCGGCCGAGACGGCCGACAAGCCGTCCACGGGAGTCCTGCCGGCCGCCGGTGGGCGGCGAGAGGATCAAGGAAGGACAGTGTGAGCCGGCTCGTTCGGACGATCCCGGCCGGCGTCCTCCTGCTGGCGGTCCTCGCCGGCGGGGCGGCGGCGCAGGACGCCGCCGCGGACCTGTACGCGTGCGGCGAAGCGCCGCAGGTCGAATCGGCGCTCGCCGGGCTGACGCTGTGCGACGGCCTGCCGACCGGGGAGCTGTCCGCGCGCGCCGGCCCGGACAACCTGCAGGTCCGGGACGGCGCGCGCGTCGCCGCGCTCCTGCCGGACGGGATCGCCGGCGTCGCCGGGATGCGCGTCGGCGACCTGATCTATCGGGTGGGCGGGGTCGACGTCCCGGACGCCCGGTCCGCGGCGGACAGCCTCGCCCGCGTGCGGCTCCGGTCCGACACGTTGGTGAACTTCCTCCGCGGCGGACGGCCCTACCGGATCAAGCTCCGGCGGCGGTAGGGCCGCCGGGCGCGTGCTATCATCGCCTTTCCACTCTCTCTCGACGGGCTCTACGCAGCCCGTGGTGGAACCCCGCGTCGCGCCGAGCGCGGCGAGGCGCCCGGCTGACAAGGCGTGAGGAGGGCGCATATTGGGCATACGCAACCGACGAACAACGCCGTCAGGCGGGATGCATCGCCGCTCGAATGCAGCGGGGACCTCCGCCACGGGCTGTATGGGGAATGCACCGATGAACAAGGCGGCAGACTGCTTGCGGCCCGTGGCCTGCGCGCTCCTGCTGGCGCTGCCGGCGGCGGCGCCGGCCCTGGGGCAGGACTGGCCGAGCTGGCGCGGTCCGGACCGGAACGGCGTCTCGGACCTTGCGCCGCTCGTGTCGAGCTGGTCGAAGGACGGCGAGAACCTGATCTGGTCCGACCGCTGGATCGGCCGCTCGACGCCGGCGGTGTTCGACGGGCGCGTCTGCGCGAACGGACGGACCGGCGACGGGGTGTCGAAGCAGGAGATCGTCGCCTGCTGGGACGCCGGCGACGGGACGAAGCTCTGGGAGCGCAGGTTCAGCGTCGCGAACACGACGGTGCCGTTCAACCGGGTCGGCTGGGGGAACGTGACCGGCGACCCGGAGACCGAGCTCCTGTTCGCGCTGAACATCGACGGCCACTTCAACGCGTTCGACCGCGACGGGCGGATCGTCTGGAGCTGGCGTCTGGCGGAGGAGCTCGGCCGCGCCTCCGGCTACGGCGGCCGCACCTCGACCCCGGTCGTCGACGAGGACCGGGTGATCCTGTCGGTCATCGGCGGGATGTGGGGCGACTACGCCGGCCCTCCCCGCCACCGGTACGTCGCCTTCGACAAGCGCCGCGGCGAGGTGCTCTGGATCTCGACGCCGGGGGGCGCCGTCGCCGACATGAACACGCAGTCGGTCCCGGTGGTGACGGTCATCGACGGCCGGCGGCTGCTGATCGACGGGAACGCCGACGGCCGCATTTACGCTCTCCTCGCGCGGACCGGAGAGAAGGTGTGGGAGTTCCACCTGTCGCAGCGGGGAATCAACGTCTCGCCGGTCGTCGACGGGACGACGGTCTACGCGGCGCACAGCGAGGAGAACGTCGACAGCGGCCACATGGGCCGGGTGGTGGCGATAGACGCCACCGGCAGCGGCGACGTCACGGCGACGCACGAGCTGTGGCGCGCCGAGGAGATGGCGGTCGGGTTCTCGTCGCCGGCGCTCCACGACGGCCGGCTGTACGTCATCGACAACTCGGCGAACCTGAACGCGCTCGACGCGCGGGACGGGGCGCTGCTCTGGACCACCTCCGTCGGAACGGTCGGCAAGTCGTCGCCGGTCTGGGCGGACGGCAAGCTGTACGTCACCGAGGTGAACGGGAACGTCACGGTGCTGCGGCCGGGCGCAGGCGGCGCCGTCGTGCTCGACGCCGAGGAGCTGGCGGTCGACGACGGCCGGTACGCCGAAATCTACGGTTCGTTCGCGCCGGCGTACGGGCGGCTGTACCTGATCGCCGAATCGGGGATCTACTGCATCGGCGACCCGGACGCGCCGTTCGAGGCGCGCGACGGCGCGCCGCCCGCACTCGGCGCGGAGCGGGCGCCGGGCGATGCGGCCAGCCTCCAGGTCGCGCCGGCGGAGGCCGTCCTGTCGGCGGGCGAGTCGGCCTCGTTCCGCATCCTGGCGTTCGACGCCAACGGCCGCGCCCTCGGCGAGCGCGACGGCGCATGGTCGCTCGACGGCCTGACGGGGGGGCGGATCTCCGCGGACGGGATGCTGTCGACCGACGCCGGCGGCGGGAACCGGAGCGGAAAGGTGACGGCGGCGGCCGGCGGCCTGACCGCGAGCGCGCAGGTGCGCGTCTTCGGTCCGCTGCCGTGGACCGAGAACTTCGACAGTGGCCGTCCGCCGTACTGGATCGGCGGGGGCGGAAACCTGCGGGGGGTCGAGGAAGGCGGCGAGCGCCTCCTGCGGAAGGGGCCGTCGCGCACCGGCATCCACCGGCACGCCGTCTACCTCGGCCCGGCCGACATGTCCGGCTACACCATACAGGCCGACGCGATGGCGACCGAGAAGGGCCGGCGCCGGGCGGACCTCGGGCTGATCAACCGCGGCTACACGCTCGACATGCAAGGGAACGCCCAGCGCCTCCAGCTCCAGTCGTGGGCCGCCGAGCTGCGGATGGACGAGCGGACGCCGTTCGCGTGGGACCCGAACGTCTGGTACACGCTGAAGCTGCGCGTCGACGACGACGGCGGGCGGGCGCTGGTCCGGGGCAAGGTGTGGCGGCGCGGCGCCCCCGAGCCGTCGGAGTGGACGGTGACCGCCGAGGACCCGGTCCCGGTCGCTCAGGGCAGTCCGGGCCTGATCGCCTACTCGCCGATGGACGTCTACTACGACAACGTACAGGTGATGGAGAACCGATGACTCGATACGGACCGATCGCGGGGCTGGCGGCGGCGCTTCTGGCCGGGGGACCCGCCGCCGAGGCGCAGGAAGTCGGCATGTTCGGGAACACCCCGTCGCGGAACATGGCGTCGGACGAAACCGGCCTCCCCGCCCAGTGGGACGTGACGACCGGCGCGAACGTGCTCTGGTCGCAGCCGGTCGGCTCGCAGGCGTACGGCGGCCCGGTGATCGCCAACGGGCGGGTCTACGTCGGCACCAACAACGAGGGGCGCCGGGACCCCGCCATCGAAGGGGACAAGGGGGTGGTGATGGCGTTCGACGCCGCCACCGGCGAGTTCCTCTGGCAGATGGTGCACGACAAGCTCCCGGCCGGACGGGTCAACGACTGGCCGCTCCAGGGGGTCTGCTCCACCGCCTACATGGAGGGCGACCGGATCTACTACGTCTCGAACCAGGCGCACGTCGTCTGCGTCGACGCCGAAGGGTTCCGGGACGGCGAGAACGACGGCCCGTTCACCGGCGAGACCGACGCCTCGGAGAGCGCCGGCGACGTCATCTGGTCGTACGACATGATCGCGGAGCTCGACGTCTTCCCGCACAACCTGGCCACCGGCTCGCCGCTCATCGTCGGCGACCTGCTGTACACCGTGACCAGCAACGGGGTCGACGAAGGGCACGTCAACATCCCGTCGCCGTTCTCGCCGAACTTCATCGCGCTCGACAAGCGGACCGGCGAGCTGGTCTGGGAGAACGCCGTGGTCGGCGAGAACGTGCTGCACGGCAGCTGGACCAACCCGGCTTACGCCGAAATCGGCGGCCGGGCGCAGGTCGTCTTCGCGGGGGGCGACGGCGTCGTCTACAGCCTCGACGCCGCCACCGGCGAGATTATCTGGCAGTTCGACTGCAACCCGAAAGACTCGGAGTGGGCGCTCGGCGGCCGGGGGACCCGGAACAACATACTCGCGACGCCGGTGATCCACGACGACAAGGTGTACATCGGGGTCGGCCAGGACCCGGAGCATGGCGAAGCGCCCGGGCACTTCTGGGTGATCGACGCCACCGGCTCCGGCGACGTCACCGACACGCACGTCGTCTGGCGCCGCGGCGGCGAGGACTTCTACCGCACCATGTCAACCGCCGCCATCCAGGACGGCATCGTGTACATCTCGAGCCTCTCCGGGTTTCTCCACGCGCTCGACGCGCAGACCGGCGAGCATTTCTGGACCCACGACACGTTCGCGGCCGTCTGGGCCTCGGCGTTCGCGGCCGACGGCAAGGTGTACCTGGGGGACGAGGACGGCGACGTGGCGGTCCTCCGCGCAGGGAAGCAGCTCGAAGTGCTCGGCGAGCACACCCTCGGCGCCGCCGTCTACAGCACCCCGGTGGTGCGCGACGGCGTGATGTACGTCCTGACCCGGAACCGCCTGTGGGCCCTCAAGGAAGGCGCGCAGTCCGACCCGCTGCAGCGTTGACAGCCCGTGGTGGAACCCCGCGTCGCACCGAGAGCGGCGAGGCGCCCGGCTGACAAGGCGTGAGGAGGGCGCATATTGGGCATACGCAACCGACGAACAACGCCGTCAGGCGGGATGCATCGCTGCTCGAATGCAGCGGGGACCTCCGCCACGGGCTGTTGAGGGGCGGACCTTGGCCATCATATCGCACAGCCGCAAGTTCATCTTCGTTCATGTCCGCAAGACCGCGGGAACCAGCCTGCAGGTTTCATTGTCCCGCTGGTTGGGAGCGGACGACGTGCTGAGCTTCGGCGCCCATTCGGCGTGGAAGTTCGACCGCCATACGGACGATGACGATTTCGGCGCCGTCCCCGCGCGATACAGAGACGGATCGGGGGCGTCGTATGGCGATCACGATCTGCCTGACGAGATCCGCAGGAAGGTCGGGGAAAGCGTGTGGGCCACGTACTTCAAGTTCACGGTGGCCAGAAACCCGTGGGATCTTCTCGTGTCCTACATCCATGCCAAGCTCGGCCCCCGCTACTGGCGCATCTGGCGGTGGCGGCGCCCGACCGATTTCGTCCGCAACGCGCCCAGGGCGCTGCGCCTGCTTCAGTTGCGGCGCGCGCTTGCCCGCGGGCGCCGGAAGGAAAGCGTCGAAGCCATATTGCGGGAAGGTCTGTTCGGAGACATCGAGAAAACGCCGCTGTTCTACTTCAGCCGAGGCCAGACCTACGCGGATTACGTCATCCGCTTCGAGAACCTGCGGCAGGACTACGACGAAGTCCGCCGGCGGCTGGGACTGCCGCCGCAGAGCCTGCCGAGAATCAACACCAGGCCGAGACCGAAGAACACGGACTACCGGAACTACTACACGGACTTTTCCAGAGAGTACGTCGCCGATCTCTGCCGTCCGATGATCGACGCTTTCGGTTATCGCTTCGGCGACGGCGGCGCCGCTTCGGCATGAGCGGGACCGGTATACTCGCCGGGTGACGGCCCTGTCGCGCGTCTGCGCCGCCCTGAACGCGGCCGGCGTGCGGTACGCCGTCGTCGGCGGCTATGCGGTCGCCCTGCACGGCGCCGTCCGCGGCACGATCGACATCGACATCGCCATCGACTGGAGCCGCGAGACGCTGGCCGAGACGGCCCGCGCGCTGACCGGACTGGGCCTCGTTTCCCGGTTGCCCCTTTCGGCCGACGACGTCTTCTCGCGGCGGGACGAGTACGTGGCCGACCGGAACCTCGTCGCCTGGAACTTCTACAACCCGGACGATCCGTCGGAGCAGGTGGACGTCCTGATCGCCTACGATCTCGGGAACCGACGCACAGACCAGATCGAGCTGCCCGACTGCGCGGCGCCGGTGCTGTCGATAGACGACCTGATCGAGATGAAGCGGCGGAGCGGCCGGCCGCAGGACGCGGCGGACGTCGCCGCGCTGGAGAAGCTGCGGTGAGAGTGGTGCAGTTTTTCTCGGACGATCACCTGGCCCGGTGCCGTGGGATGTCCCCCGAAGCGATCGCGCGTTTCCTGGAGGATTTCCGGCTCGTGCACGGTCGCCGGCGCGGGCAGGCTGCAAGGACGGCCGACACGGCGCCCGTCCTTCCCGTCACGAACCTCGGTCCCGACGTCCCGGATCGCGCCCCTGCCGGTTCAGGCTCCAGTCGTAGTCGTAGTCCACGGCGCCCCTGAACTCCTCGAGCCGCGCGGCGAGCTGGTCGTCGGCGTATTCGATCAGGTGCGCCAGCACCGACTCCTCGGTCCCGCCGAAGTCCTCGGAGTACCACTCGTAGATGCTCGACAGGACGATGGAGTCGTCGTTCACGACGTCCACGCCCCGCGGGCTGTTCACGTAGGCGCGCGCGCCGGCTTCCAGCAGCGTCTCGGCGTTCTCGGCGGTGAAGGCGGTCTCCAGAAGGTGCGGACAACCGTAGGCGGCGCAGTTCACCGCGTAATGGATCCGCGCGTCGCGCCAGATCGGACGCAGGACGCCGTGCTCGATGTCGTCGAGCGACAGCCGCCGGCCGGCGACGCGGGCGTGCGGGTCGCCCCAGGGGCCGGTGTACGGGACGACGCCCTCGTGGACGTCGCGGATGGTCTCCACCGGATAGGCGTCGAGCACCACCTTCAACGTCAGGGCGTTGTAGAAGTTGATCCAGTAGGCCAGTTGCTCCGCGCGCGAGTGGTCGCGGGGGTCGATCCGCTGCAGGCGATCGAGATATCCGGCCAGCTTCGCGCGGTCCCCGGCGCTGGCGGTGAGGCCGTCGTAGTCGACGAGGTTGACGCCGTCCGGGTCGGCGGCGACGTAGCGGTCCAGGATCTCCTGCCAGTCGCCATGGCCGATCCGCGCGGCGCTCGTCTCGTCGCTCGCGTCGAAGAGGGCGATCCTTTCGACCGCCGGCGGGCCGCAGGCCGCGGCGACGATCGCCGCGCCGACCAGGCCGGCGAGCGCCGGGCAGCAGCGGGCGCAGCCCCGATTTGCCGCCATCTTCATGGGACGGGCCTCGAACCGGCGCACCGACGCGCGCGCCGCTACTCCCGCGCCTCGGGGATCAGTTCGGCCGTCATCCGCTCGCCGCCGCGCAGGAAGACGACCTCGGCCGGGTCGCCGACCTTCAGCAGGTCGAGGGCGTAGGTGTAGTCGTAGACGTTCGCGATCGTCCGTCCGGCGAGCCCGACGACGAGGTCGCCGGCCCGCAGGCCGGCCGCCTCGGCGGGGCCGCCGGCGACCACCCCGGAGAGCAGCAGGCCCTCGGCGTCCGCCGCGTAGTCGGGGATCGTGCCGGTGAAGATCCGCATGACGGCCCGGCCGGCGGGCCGCCGCTCCGGCTCCGCCCGGACGAAGTCGGGCGGGTCCGGCCGGTTGGCGAGGCGCTCGGCTACGGCCGCCGCAAGCGCCGTTATCCGGTCGAGGCCGTCGTAGTCGAGCGTGTGGGCGTCGTCGGTCGGCCGGTGGTAGTCGTCGTGGCTGCCGGTGAAGAACGCCAGGCTCGGCACGTCGGCCGCGTTGAAGCTGCGGACGTCCGTCGGCAGGTACGGGTCGCGGACGAACGACAGCTTCAGCCCGATCGGCGCGTTCAGCTCCTCGACCAGATCGGTCCAGATGGAGCTGCTCCCCACCGCCTGCACGCTGAGGGCTTCGCGCAGGCGCCCCACCATGTCGAAGTTGAGATAGGCGGCGATCTGGTCTATCGGGACCGGCGCCTGCTCGACGAAGGCTGCGGAGCCGAGCAGCCCCAGCTCCTCGCCGGACCAGAACGCGAGCACGACGCCGCGGGCGCGCTCCGCGGACGCCAGCCGGGCGCCGGCCGCGAGAACGGCCGCCACCCCCGAGGCGTTGTCGTCGGCGCCGTTGTGGATCTGCCCCACCTCGGAGCCGCGCGCCAGCGAGTCGCCGCCGCGCCCGCGGCCGAGGTGGTCGTAGTGGGCGCCGAGCACGACGTACGGCTCGTCGACGGCGGCGCCGGTCGTCGGCGGCAGGTAGCCGAGCACGTTGTGGCCGGTCCGCTCCATCCGGTCGAGCTTCACGTCGATCGTCGCCCGCAGCGGGAGATCGAAGCCGGCAACGTGCGGGTTGCCGGTGTCGAGCGCCGCCTGCGCCTCCTCGATAGACCGGCCGGCGCTCTCGACGATCACCGCTCCCAGGCCGCCGTCCACCGAGGCGGCCATGATCCCGGAGTCGCTGACCGCCGTGTCGAACGTCAGCGGGATCAGCTCCCCGGCGTTGGGCGACCGCGGGCCGGTGACGACGAGGATCCCGACCGCTCCGCGCTCGCGCGCGGCCAGCGCCTTGTAGCGGAGGCCGGCGTAGCGCGCGAGCGTCCCCCGCAGCTCCCCTTCGGTGTCCTCGGGGAAATAGCGCAACACGACGACGATCTTGCCGCTCACGTCGAGCCCCGCGAAGCTGTCGTAGACGAACCCGTCGGTCTCCGGCGTCGAGAGGCCGTAGCCGGCGAAGACGAGCGTCCCTTCCGCCGTCCCGGTTTCCGAAAACGACAACGCGCGGACGGCCGGCTCCGCTCCGGCCGGCGGCGCGACGCGGCGGCCCCCGTCCGACGTGACCTCGATGGCGGAGCCGGCGTCGGTGACGCCCGCGGTGAACGGGAACGCCTGGCGGAAACCGTCCACGCCGGGCAGCGGCTCCGCCCCGATCGCGTCGAGCTGCTCGATGAGATAGTCGGCCGCCAACCGGATGCCGGCCGATCCGGTCAGCCGCCCTTCGAGATCGTCGGCGGCCAGGCGCTCGACCACCGCTCGCGTGTCGATCTCCACCGGTACGGACGCCGCGGGCCCGGGCGGCGCGCAGCCGAACCCGACCGGCGCGCACACCACCGGCGCGAGCAGTGCGAAGACCGAGCGGCGCACTCTCATCGACCACCTCCCTCCCCTGCCTGCTTGCCCGCCGCCCGGCCGCAGCGCTCGTCCAGCAACACGTCGAGGTATTGCTCCGCCGCACGAGCGCTGGAGAAATGCCGCCCACGGCGCCGCAAGCGCTCCCGGCGAGGCGATTCGTCCAACGTGGCCACAATCGCCCTGGCGAGAGCATCGCTGTCGCCCGCCGGCGCCAGTCTGCCGTAAGCGCCTCCGTCGAGTATTTCCGCCGGTCCGCCCGGACAGTCCGTGCTGACCACCGGACAACCGACCGCAAGCGCTTCGACAATCACGTTGCCGAATCCCTCCCAAGCCGACGAGACAGCGAAGACTGCGGCGCGCGCCATCCAGGAATATGGATTCTGAACGAAACCGGGCATGGCGAGGTCAGAGTCAATTCCCAGATCCCGAGCCAACGCCTCCAGGTCGGCGCGCAGCGCGCCTTCTCCGAGCACCACCAGCCGCGCCCGCCGTTCCTCACGGACACGGGTGAAGGCCCGCAGCAGCAGGGCGAAGTCCTTCGCCGGCTCCAGACGGCCGGCGCTCAGCACCACCGGCGGCGAGTTCGGTTGAAACCACGGGTGATCAACGCGCTCACCGGCCCTCTTGATCAGCTTGGCGTTCACCACCCCGTTGTGGATCGTGGCGATCTCCCTCCGCGGCAGGCCGGCGCATTCGGACAGAGCGTTCGCCGCACCGTTTGAAACAGCCACCCACGCGTCCGCGCGCCGATAGTTCCGCCGAATCACCGATTTCAGAAACAGCGCCGCCGCGCCCGCCCGATGCGCCAACTCGGACGACAAGTGGGTATGCGCCGAAATCACGATTCGCGTCGAGGCCCCCGCCCCGCCAGCCGCCCATATCGCCGCCAGATTCGCTGTCTCCTGGGCGGCCAACAGCGTCACCGGACGCTCTCGCCGCAGATACCGGACCAGTCCCTGCAAGTAGGGCAGGGTGATGATCGGCCGGCGCGTCCACGCGAAATCCAGGAGAAGACCGGGGACGTCCCTGGGAGCCGCCGCCAGCACGTGCACTGGAAACAGGACGCTGCGCCGCAGTTGAAAAACCTGCACGGAATCGGGAACCTGCTCCCGGTGGGGACCCGTCGCCCTGCAGATCGCCAAGTCGACCCGATGGCCGCGGTCCGTCAGCTCGGCGGCCAGAGCGAGCATCACCGGCGCCACCCCTCCGCCATGCAGGTCAAAGAGGAAAAAGGCGAAGTGGCTCGGCGCACGGGTCTTCATTGCACATCAATATACAGCGGGCCAAGCACGTCGACCGCTTCGCCGGAAAGCGCGCCGACACGCGCGCCCGGTACGACGATGCCGACGAGGTTCAGCGGGTCGGCGGCCGACACGCGCAGGCGTTCGCCGGACGCCGGACGCGCCGGGTCGCGCCGGAGGCTGCGCAGCGACTCGACCGCCTCGGGCCGGGCGAACTGCTCGCCGAGGAAGCCGTCCACGAACCGGCCGCCCCGGACCTCGCCGCGCGCTTCGAGCCGCCGCAGCGCCTGCAGCAGCTCGCGCCAGGGCGGCGCCAGCGCCTCGCGCACGATCAGGTCCCGGAACACGACGCCCCACCGCGCCAGAAGCTGCCGGGCGAACGCCTCGCCGCGCGCGGCGGCGGCCGACTCGGCCGCGCCGGACGCCTCGGGCCGGAGCAGCGCCCACCGGCCGGCCGCGTGGCGGGGCCGGGCCGCCCGGAACCGGCCCTCGCCGCGGCGCCGCTTCGGGTCTATCAGCGCCCGCAGGTTGTCGAAGCCGTCGGCGGTGACGAGGCCGGCCGCCGCCAGCTCCCACAGCCCCTCCTCCACCTCGCTGGCCAGCCGCCCGGTGGCGCGCACCAGGTCGCGGAGGAACGAGGCGCCGCGGACCTCGAGCTGCTCCAGCACCGCGCGGCCCGCATGGGAGAGCGCCGCGCGGCCGGCAGCGCACGCGCCGGCGGCCGGGGCCAGCCACGCCGCGTCCTCCCGCAGGAAGAACGTCAGCGGCGCGACCCGCGTCGGCCGGACGCGGCGCCGGGACCGCGGGCGCGCCGCCGGAGGCGACGACGTGATGGGCGCGGCGGCGCCGTCGAACGCCGGGTGCGGCGACAGCCGCCCCCACATCGTCTCGCCGGAGAGGCAGAGCAGGTCGAGCATCTCCGGATCGTAGTCGGCCACCCGCCGGGCCAGCACGTCCGACTCCCACGCGGCGGCCGAGGTCTCGTACCCCTGAAGCTGCCGGAGCACCTGCAGCAGGCCGGCCGCGCCGTGCAGCCGCGCGCCGGGCGCGACGTGCTGCCAGCGCGCGAGGAACCGCACGAAGTCGGCGGCCGTCACCGGCTCGATTTCGCGGCGGAGCCGGCCCAGCGTCAGCCGGTGGATGCGGGCCAGCACGCGCCGGTTGCACCACTCGGTCGCGTCGCCGTCGTCGCCTGACGCGCCGTCCGGCGAGAAGCGTCCGCGCAGCACCTGCCCTTCGCCCTCCAGACGGGCGAGCGCCCCGTCGATCACGGCGCGCGGCGCGGCCAGCGCCTCGGCGAGTTCCCGGGCGCGGCGCGGTCCGGACGACTCGAGCCAGCCGCGCACCACCTCGACCGCGGCCGCCTCCCGGCTCTCGGGCGCCTCCTGGGGAACGTCCGGCGTCTCCTGCGAGAACCGGCCGTCCGGATGGAGCGCCTCGGCGACCCGGCGCCGCTCCGCCGGCGTCCACAGCGTCCGGCCGTCCACAAGGAGACTCGCCGCGCGCCGCGACCGCTCCAGCTCCGCGTACCAGGCCCGCCATTCGGCCGCGGGCGGGACGACGGTCAGGGTGAGCAGCGCGTCGTGGAGCTCGTCCGCGTCCCGCACCACCGGCCACGACTCGGCCGCGACCTCCGCGATCGCCGCGGCGTCGAGCGCCCCGACGTCACGGGCGCTCTCCGGGAGGGTCCGGCGCAACTGCACCGCCCGCGCCCGCCGCTCCTCCAGCGGCGCGTCGTCGAGGAAGGCGTACGGGTTGGCGTTCAGGATCTCGTGGCTGAAGACCGACGGCTCGGCGGTCTCGACCGCCCGGGTCTCCAGCTCGCCGCGCTCCATCGCCGCGATCACCGCGCGGAGCCCGTCGAGGTCCATCGCCTCGTGCAGGCAGTCGCGGACCGTCTCGTCGACCAGCGGGTGGCGGGGAACCCGAATCTCACCGGTCAGGTTCTCCGGGCACGCCGCCTGATCGGGGAAGACCGCCGCCAGCAGGTCGTCCGACCGCATCCGCTGGAGCGGCGGGGGGACCTTGCGCCCGCCGGCGAACCGCAGGACGGCCAGGGCGCGCGAGGCGTTCCAGCGCCAGCGCGCGGTGAACATCGGCGCCGGCAGCATCGCCTGCGTCAGCGCCTCCTCGACGCTTTCCGCCCTGAGGAAGCGGAAGACCGCGTCGAGCGGGAAGCTGTGCTGCTCGGCCAGCGAGATGACGATGCCGTTGTCGGTGGCGGCGGCCTGCAGCTCGAAGTTGAACGACCGGCAGAACCGCTTCCGCAGGGCCAGCCCCCACGCCCGGTTGATCCGCGCGCCGAACGGTGCGTGGATGACGAGCTGCATCCCGCCTCCTTCGTCGAAGAACCGTTCGGCGACCACGGTCCGCCGGGACGGGAGCGCGCCGAGGGCGGCGACTCCCGCCCGGACGTACGCCGCCGCCTGTTCCGCCCCCGCCGCGTCTAGGCCGCACTCGGCCTCCAGCAACGCCGCCGCCGCGCCGTTGCCGCTGTCATCGCTGTTACCGCTGCCGCCGTTGCCGCTGCCGGCGTCGGCGCCGCTGTCGCTGTCGCCGTTACGGGCGCCGGCCCCGCCCGCCGCTTCCGCGATCCAGACGCGCAGCGCCGACACCTCGTCCGACAGCTCGCGGGTCCGCCCCGGCGCCTCCCCCCGCCAGAACGGTATCGACGGCGCCGCGCCGTGGGCGTCCTCCACCCGCACCCGCCCCGCTTCGACCCGCCGGATGCGCCACGACGTGGTCCCCAGCAGGAAGACGTCGCCCGACAGACTCTCCACCGCGAAGTCCTCGTCGACCGTCCCGACCGTCGTCCCCTCCGGTTCGGCCACCACCAGATAGTTGGCGTTGTCCGGAATGGCGCCGCCGGAGGTGACCGCCGCCAGCCGGCCGCCGCGGCGCCCCCGCAGCACGCGGTTCACCCGATCGCGGTGGACGTACGCGCCGTACCGGCCGCGGCCGGTGGCGATCCCGTCCGACAGCATCGTGACGACGGCGTCGAACTCGCCGCGCGGCAGATCACGGTACGGGTAGGCGTTTCGGGCCAGATCGAACAGATCGTTCTCCGTCCACGGCTCACAGGCGGTCGCCGCCACGATCTGCTGCGCCAGGACGTCGCGCGGCCAGTCCGGCACGGTCAGCTCGTCGAGCAGGCCGCGCCGGATCGCCCGCACGAGCGCGGCCGTCTCGATCAGCTCGTCGCGCGTCGTCGGGAAGAAGCGCCCCTTCGGCACGCACCGCCGGTCCACCTTGTGCCCCGACCGGCCGACCCGCTGGAGCGCGACGGCGATCGACCGGGGGGAGCCGATCTGACAGACCAGCTCGACCGACCCGACGTCGATGCCGAGCTCCAGCGACGCCGTGGCGACGACGGCGCGGAGCCGGCCCGCCTTCAGCTCGGTCTCCGCCTTGCGCCGCAACTGCCGCGACAGGCTGCCGTGATGCGCGAGCACCGCGTCGTCGCCGAGCCGCTCGGCCAGGTGGTGGGCGATCCGCTCCGCCATCCGGCGCGTGTTGACGAAGACCAGCGTGGTGCGATGCTCCGACGCGAGCCGCGCGATCCGGTCGTGGATCTCGCCCCACATCTCGTTGGTCGCCACCACCCCGAGCTCCTCGCCGGGGACCTCCACCGCCAAGTCGAGCGCGCGGCGGTGGCCGGCGTTCACGATTTCCGGGGCCGACTCCGCCCCGCCCCGCAGCAGTCCCGCGATCGCCTCGATCGGGTTGACCGTGGCCGACAGGCCGATCCGCTGCGGCCGGACGCCGCCCGCCTTGCGGACCAGATCGTCGAGCCGGGCCAGGGTCAGCGCCAGATGGGCGCCGCGCTTGTCGTCGGCGACGGCGTGGATCTCGTCGACGACGACCACCCGCGCGTCGCGCAGCGCGCGCCGGCCGCGCTCGGCGGTCAGCAGGATGAAGAGCGACTCCGGGGTGGTCACCAGGACATGCGGCGGCCGCCGCGCCAGCTTCTCCCGTTCCCAGACCGGGGTGTCGCCAGTCCGCACCGCGGTCCTTATCGGCGCCAGCGCTGCCCCCTCCGCCTCCGCGAGCGCGGTGATCCCGGAGAGCGGCATATCGAGGTTCCGGTGGACGTCGGTGCTGAGCGCCTTGAGCGGCGAGACGTACACCACCTCCGTGCGGTCTTCCAGGCCGCCGCCGGCCGCGCGCGCCACCAGCCCGTCGAGGCAGATCAGCAGCGCCGCCAGCGTCTTCCCCGACCCGGTCGGCGCCGAGATCAGCACGTCGCGGCCCGCGCGGATCCGCGGCCACGCCTCGCGCTGGGGCTCGGTCGCCCCGTCGAAACAGCCGTTGAACCAGGCGGCGGTCAGCGGATGGAACCCGCGCATCGGCGCCGCCATTGTAGATCCGCGGCCGCGCGCGGCGGCAGGCGCTTCAACGCACTGCGCGACTTCCCTCCAATGCGGTCACGCAGCCCGTGGTGGAACCCCGCGGGGCGCCGAGAGCGGTGAGGCGCCCGGCTGACAAGGCGTGAGAAGGGCGCATATTGGGCATACGCAACCGACGAACAACGCCGTCAGGCGGGATGCAGCGGGCTGGTGGACCGGCGGGCCGGCCGGCGTCCAATCACCCGATGACGTCCGCCAGCAGCGACGGAACCGCCCGGCGGGCGGTCGGGGCGTGCTCCCGCTGGCGGGCGGCCTCGCGGACCTCCTCGCAACTTCTGCAACGCACCGCGAAGGGGAGGGCGCGCAATCGTTGCTCGGCGATCTCCGCTCCGCACTCGTAGCAATAACCGTAGCCGCCCTGCTCGAGGCGTGCGAGGGCCTTCCCGATGTTCTCGAGCGTTTCGGTTTTCATTTGCAGCAGCGCGAACTCGATGTCGTCCCGGATCTCCGCTTCCGAGCTCTCGGCCTCGTCCCGGACGCCCTGCCGCAGAATCGCGGCGTCCTCGCTGCGCACGTCGCGCATCTTGTGCTGCACCTCGGCGATGATCTCCAGTTGACGTTCCTGGAGAATGCGCTTGAGCTCGTGGTAGCGATCCCGCCCCATCCCGGTCTTCACGTTGGCTTCCATGATGACGGCTCCTTCCGTCATGACGTCCTTCTCTGCGCTCGCTCCGAATCCCCGTCGGCGCGGAGGGTCACCCCATCGCTGACAAGCAAAAGCGATGCCTGATTAGACGATGAAACCTGCCAGGAAGTTCGTTTTTTTCATCGGTCGCCGTCCCGCCGGTGGACGCCGTCCAGGAGGGATTGAATTCAGTAAACTGTTCGGCGGAACCGTGAACAGGAAGTGCCCGCTGTGCGGGCGCCGCCGAGCCGGCCGCGAGTGTCCTGCACAGGGCCGCCGCATCTGCGCCGTCTGCTGCGGGACCAAACGGGTGGTCGAGATCGACTGCCCCGACGACTGCCGCTATCTGGTCGCGTCCCGGGCTCACCCGCCGGCGGTGATCCAGCGGCAACAGGACCGCGACGCAGCGTTCCTCCTGCCGGTGTTCGAGGCGCTGTCCTCCGATCAGCAGAAACTCCTGTTGCTCGTCCAGGCGATTCTGCGCCGAGGCCATGCGGACACGCCGGGTGTGACGGACGACGACTTCGCCCGCGCCGCCCGGGCCCTGGCCGACACCTACGAAACGGCCAGCCGAGGGATCATCTACGAGCATGCCGCCGGGGTCGCCCGCGTCGAACGGATGAGACCGGACGTCGATACGCTGATCGAGACGGCGAGGAGCAAAGGACTGCGGGTGAGCGACGCCGAGGTCGCCGACGTGCTGCGGCGCATCGAGCAGGCGGCGCGCGACGCCCGCAAGGTCCTGCCCGGAAACGACGCGGCGTACGTCGGCCTGCTGAAACGGACGTTTTCCTCCGACACGCAGGAGGAGCTTCTCCCGGACGCCGGCGCGCCCGAAGCCGGCGGCTCCGGGCTGATAGTCCCCGGACGGTAGCCCGACGCCGAACGGTGGTATACTCCCCCCCGCTGCAGGCAGGTGCGATGGCGAGACGCTGCGAGATATGCGGGAAGGGGCCGGCCGTCGGCCGGAACGTCAGTCACGCCCACAACGTGACGCGCCGGCGCTTCGAAGCGAACATTCAGACGGTCAGGGCGATCGTCAACGGCGCGGCCAGACGGCTCCGCGTCTGCACCCGCTGCATCCGGTCGAACCGGGTCACCAAGGCGGCCTGACCCGCGCCCGACCCGCCCGTCCTACCTCGGAATCCGTTCGACGTCCACCACGCCGGGAACGGCGCGCACGACCTTGATCACGCGCTGCAGGTGCTTCAGGTCGGCGATGTCCAGGGTGACGCTGATCCGGCCGTGGCGGTTGTCGTTCGCCGACGCCTCGACCTTCTTCATGCTGATGTTCACCCCCGCGATGCGGGAGGTCACGTCGGCGAGGATCCCGCGGCGATCCTCGATCTGAATCGACAGCGCCACCGTGAACGCGGCGGCGCCGTCGGCCTTGTCCCACACCACGTCGATCCGCCGTTCGGGATCGTACAGCAGGTTGAGCACGTTGGAGCAGGTGGCGGAATGGACCGAGACGCCTTTTCCCCGCGTGACGTACCCCACGATCTTCTCGCCCCGGATCGGCGTGCAGCACCGCGCGCGGAACGCCATGAAGTCGTCGAATCCGGTGACCTTGATCTTCTGTTCGCGCGGCCGGAACACGCGCCGCACCACCGAGGTGATCGCCGCCGCGCCCCCCCGCTTGCGCAGCCGCTCCCCGGGGACGAGCCGATCGACCACCCGGTGCAGCGGCGCCTTCCCGTAGCCGACCGCCGCCAGCAGGTCGTCGCCTTTCTTCGACGCGAACTCCTTCGCGATCGCGTCGAGCCGACCGCCGTCGAGCACCGTCTTCACGTTCAGGTCCAGGCGGCGGACCTCCTTCTCCAGCAGCCTGCGCCCGAGCTCCACCGCGCGCACCTTCTCCTCGGCGGTGATGAAGTGCTTGATCCTGTTGCGCGCGCGGGTCGTCACCACGAAGTTCAGCCAGTCCCGGCTGGGCTTGCGCCCGCTCGACGTCACTATCTCGACGATGTCGCCGCTCCGGATCTGCGTCCGGAGCGGCGCCATCCGGCCGTTGATGCGGGCGCCCACGCAGGTATGGCCCACGTCGGTGTGGATGGAGTACGCGAAATCGACCGGCGTGGCCCCTCGCGGCAGCGCCTTCACCTCGCCCCGCGGCGTGAACGTGTAGACCTCCTCGGGGTACAGGTCGATCTTGAGGCTGTGGATGAACTCGCCCGGGTCACGGACCTCCTGCTGCCACTCCAGCAGCCGCCGGAGCCAGGTGAAGTACTGCTCGTCCGCGTTCGCGCCGACCCGCCCTTCCTTGTACTTCCAGTGCGCGGCGATCCCGTCCTCGGCCACGCGGTGCATCGGTTCGGACCGGATCTGAACCTCGAACGGGAAGCCGCGGTCGCTGACTACCGACGTGTGCAGCGATTGGTACCCGTTCGGGCGCGGCATGGCGACGAAGTCCTTGAACCGGCCGGGCACCGGGGCCCATGTCTGGTGAATGATCCCGAGCGCCGCGTAACAGTCGCGGACCGTGGGCGTGACGACGCGCAACGCCACGAGGTCGTAGACCTCTTCGAAGCGAATCCGCCGCCGCTTGATCTTCTGCCGGATGCTGAAGAGACGCTTGATGCGCCCCTCGACCGTCACGACCGGGATCCGGAACTGCTCCAGCCGGGCTTCGAGCGTGCGCCTGAGCTCGGCCATCGTCCGCTCGGTGGCCGGACGCCGCTTCTCGACCGACGCCCGCAGCGCTTCGTACGCCTCGGGTTCGCAATGGCGAAACGCCAGCTCCTCGAGCTCGTTCCTCACCTTGCTCATCCCCAGCCGATTGGCGATCGGCGCGTAGATGTCGAGCGTCTCCTGAGAGATCCGGATGCGCCGCTCCTCGGGCAGGGAATCGAGCGTGCGCATGTTGTGCAGCCGGTCGGCCAGCTTGACCAGGATGACGCGGACGTCGTCGACCATGGCCAGGAGCATCTTGCGGAAGTTCTCCGCCTGACGCTCTTCGCTCGACGAGAACGGGATGGCGCTGATCTTCGTGACTCCTTCGACGACGTGCGCGACCTCCGGACCGAACAGCTCGCCCACCTTTTCTATCGTTGTCAACGTGTCCTCGACGACGTCGTGCAGGAGCCCGGCCGCGATGGCGACGTCATCCAGCTTCATCTCCGCGACGAGGGAGGCCACCTCCAGCGGGTGCGTGATGTAGGCCTCGCCCGAGCGGCGCACTTGGCCCGCATGCTCCATCGCGGAGAAGTCGTAGGCCCGGCGGAGCAGATCGACGTCGGCGTCCGGGTCGCCGCCGCGGCCTTCGAGGCCAGATCTTCGAAGCTGATCATGACAACCGGTTTCTGTGCAACAAGATGCGGGGATCGCGTTCACCCCCCGCCCATGATAGGGCCGCGGATCGGGGGGGTCAAGGCGGGCGGTCCCGGCAGTCTTGACTTCCCGTTTTTCGGTTCATATACTGGCCCGGTTTTCGCCGTTTTCGCGGGCGGTTTCTCTTCTCGGTCACCGACCCGGAACCCGAATCGGGCCTCCGGCCGGCAGCGCGCGCAACCCGTCGAGCCGCCATGCGCGGGCGGCCTCAGGATCCGGGACGAAAGGGGAAGCAGGATGAATATCGGACGCAGCCTCGCAGGATCGATCGTCGCGGCCGGGCTGATGGTCCCGCTGGCGTCGTGCCAGTACCTGGACCAGGTGAGCGCCATGCGGACGTTCAGGGAAGCCAACTCGGCCTACGGACGCGGCGACTACCTGGGCGCGGTGGAGCATTACGAGGAGATTCTCGCCATCCTCGAGGACGCCGGCGAAGGCGAGCTGCTGAACGAGCAGCTTACCGCCACGTACTTCTACGTGGCCAACTCGTACGACAACCTGTACAAGCCGGCGCGAAGGGGCGAGCCCGAGAACGACGCCTACCTGGAAACCGCCGTCAGGTACTACGAGATCGCTTCGGAACGGATCGCCGACCCCGACCTGAAGAAGCTGTCGATGCAGTACCTGGTCTCGGCGTACGGGCCCGACAAGGCGAACGATCCGGCGCGGTCCGAGCCGGTGCTGCGCCGGATGATCCTGCTCGACCCCGAGAACCCCGACAACTACTTCGCCCTCGCGAACCTGTACGAACAGTCCGGGTTGTTCGAGGACGCCGAAGCGGTGATGCTGGAAGTCAGGAACCTGCGGCCCGACGACCCGGTCGTCTACCTGCAGTTGGCCGGGTTCTACAACCGCTCCGGCGAGTTCGATCTGACCATCGACGCCCTTGAGCAGCGGGCGCAGATCGAGCCGGACAACCCGGAAGCGTTCTACACCATCTCGACGTACTACTGGGAGAAGGCGTTCCGGGACTTCCGGATCACGCAGGATCAGAAGGCCGAGTACATTGCGGCCGGTCTCGAGGCGGCCGACACCGCCATCGGCCTCAACGAGCGGTACGTCGATGCGCTCGTCTACAAGAACATCCTCCTCCGCATGCAGGCGAACATGACCACCGACCTCGACGACCAGAAGCGGCTGATTGCGGAAGCGGACGAGCTGCGCAATCGCGCCGAGGAGCTGCGGGAGGCGCAGCAGGCGGGGACGGAAAGCCCTGCGGCGTAACTGCGCCGGGGTACAAAAACTCCGGGCGGGGCCCAGCGCGCTGACCCCGCCCGGGGACGGAAACGCCGGGCTGATTTCTAACTGACCGGCGCGGCGCCGGCGGCGCGCCGCATCCCCTCGGTCACGATCCCGACCTTGTCGACGCCGGCTCCCTTCGCCGCGTCGATCACCTCGATGACCTCGCCGTACGTCAGCGTTCCGGCGCCGGCGATGAACATCGTCTTGTCGCGGCGCGTCTCGAAGATCTCGCGGAGCCTGGACTCGAGCCCCGGCAGGGAGACGTCCTGGTTGTTGATCGAGATCCGCCGGTCGGCCGTGTACTCCAGCACGATCTGGCTGCTGTCGGTCGCGGCCTGCGCCGACCCCTGCGTCTCGAGCGGCAGGTTGATGTCCAGCCCCCGCTGGTTCAGCGGCAGCGCGGCCAGGAAGATGACGATCAGGACCAGCAGCACGTCGATGAACGGCGTGATGTTGATCTCCGAATTTTCCTCGGGCTTCTCGGCCTGGGCGACGGCCTCCGCGCCGTGGTGCTTGTGCGCCGCCATCTGATCAGCCTCCCGCTGCGCCGCGCAGCTTCCGCTCGGTCACGAGCCCGATGTCCTCGATCCCCGCCCGCTGCAACCGATCCATGACTTCCATGATGTCGGCGTACCGGGCGCCCTGATCCGCCTTGATCAGCACGATCCGCTCGAACTTCCGGTCGAGCGCGCGCTGCACCGACGCCATGAGCTGGCTCTCCTCGGTGGGAGCGTTGTCCACGTAGAACCGCCCCGAGGAGTCGACGTGCAGGACCGTCTGCGCATCGTTGTCGGGTTTCTCCACCGTGTTGGCCGCTTCGGGCAGCGCGACGATCACGCCGGCCTGGAGGAGGGGCGCGATCAGCATGACGATGATCAGCAGCACCAGCATCACGTCGGCGAGCGGCGTCACGTTGATCTGCGAGTTCAGACCACCTTTCTGGCCGCCTACGTCCATCCCCATGGGTGAATCCTCCTCCTCCTCAGCTTGCCGGCTGCGCGGCGGTCACGACTTCTTGATGAAGTAGTCCACGAGCTCCGACGACGAGTTGTCCATCTCGACGTTGAAGTACTCGATCCGGCCGGTGAGGTAGTTGTAGAACCAGACCGCGGGAATGGCCACGAACAGCCCGATGGCGGTTCCGACCAGCGCCTCGGAAATGCCGCCCGAGACCGCGCCGAGTCCGCCCGACCCGGTCTGCGCGATTCCCTGGAACGCATTGATGACGCCCAGCGTCGTGGCGAGCAGCCCGACGAACACGGCGGTCGAGCCGATGGTGGCCAGCATGCCCAGCCCCTTCTTGAGATCGGCCGCGGTCAGCGCGGACGCCCGTTGAATCGCCCGGCGGACGCTGTCGACCACGTCGTCCTTGGCAAGCTGCACGCCGGTGTCCTGCTGGAACTGGTACTCCTGCAGGCCGGCCAGGACCACCTTGGCCAGATGGCTGTACTTGTAGGTCTTCGACTGCGACACCGCGATGCCGTCCTTCAGCTTGCTGTCCTTCAGGTGCTTCGCCACATGGGGCGCGAACGCCTTGGACTGCTTCTGCGCCTGCTGGAAGGTGAAGATCCGCTCCAGGAAGACGCCGACCGAAATCATCGACATCACGCCCAGCACCAGCATCAGGACCTTGACCGCCCAGCTCATCTGTTCCCACATTTCGAGAAAATCCATCTGAGTCCTCCTCGGAGAGTCAGCTTTCGCACCCGGAGCACGCGAGCGGAACAGCCCTTCCCGTTCCGGCGGCGCTATTGCAACGTGAAGTTCACCGTCACCGTCATGATGACCGGAACCGGCGTGCCGTTCAGCAACGTGGGCGTGTACTCCCACTGCCGCACGGCCTCGATGGCGGCCTCGTCGAGCAGCGGAACCGAGCGCAGCACCTTGACGTCGGTCACCCGGCCGCTCGGGCCGATCACGGCTTCGAGAATGACGATCCCCTGCACACGGGCGGACTGTGCGACGGTGGGATAGACCGGCGGCACGTCCTTCGTCTTCGTCGGCGGCGAAATGTTGCCGCCGACCCGCACCGGCTCCGGCGGGGGCGGGGGCGGGGGCGGCGCTTCCGCCGGCAGGCCGCCCAGAATCCCTCCGACGACGCCGCCCGCGACGCCCCCCTCGACGCCGCCCACGGCGGACAGGTCGAACCCGGTCTCCTCGATGATCTCTTCGGGGGCGACGACCGGCGCGGCGTTCGGATTGACGTCGACGACCGGCGGCGGCTCGGGGGCGGCGGCCGGACGCGGCGGCGGGGGCGGCGGGGGCGGCGGGGGCGGCGGCGGGGGGGCGGCGACGAACGCCATCATCGTCGCCGGCGTCGGCAACGCGTCGACCGCCATCAGCGGCACGATCACGACCGCGCCGATCGCCGCGACGTGCGCCACGATCGACAGCGGCACGGTATACCACTTCCGCGACCCCACCCGGATCGTGGGGTTCGAGATGTCACCGAACATTTGACCGGCTGCCACCGATACCCTCCTCACCCCAGCGCGAGACGCGGGCGCCGCCTCAAAAGAGCGTCGATTATATGCACGGGTTCAGACAACTGTCAACGACGGCGCGGACGCCGCCGATGCGGAGCCGCGCCGCGCCGCCAAGCTATGAACAAACCATCTACAGTCAACAGTTTGCGGGTATTTTCACGCCATCCAGGCGACGACCAGGGGGGCGAAGATGACGGCGACCACGCTCATCAGCTTGATCAGGATGTTCAGGCTCGGACCGGACGTGTCCTTGAACGGGTCGCCGACCGTGTCGCCGATGACCGCCGCCTTGTGCGGGTCCGATCCCTTGCCGCCGTGGTGGCCCTCCTCGATGTACTTCTTGGCGTTGTCCCAGACGCCGCCGGCGTTCGCCATCATCAGCGCCATCAGCACGCCGGTGACCAGCGCGCCGGCCAGCAGCCCGCCGAGTCCCGAGATGCCGAGCAGGAAACCGGTGACGACCGGCGCCAGCACCGCGATCAGCCCCGGCACGACCATCTCGCGGATCGCCGACCGGGTCGAGATCGCGACGCAGCGCGCCGAATCCGGCTCGGCCTCGCCGGCGAGCAGGCCGGTGATCTCCTTGAACTGCCGGCGCACCTCCTCGATCATGTCGTTCGCCGAGCGCCCGACGGCGTTCATCGTGAGCGCCGAGAACAGGAACGGCAGCATCCCGCCCAGCAGGAGGCCGAGCAGCACGTTCGGGTTGTCGAGCGCGAGGTCCAGCAGGTGCGGCGCGAAGACGCCCGCGCCGCCGGCCGCTTCGACCGCCGCGTCCGCCGTCGCGCGGAACGTGCTGAACAGCGCGAGCGCCGTCAGGGCCGCCGACCCGATGGCGAACCCCTTTCCCATCGCCGCCGTCGTGTTGCCGACCGCGTCGAGCGCGTCGGTGCGCGTGCGGACGAACGATTCGCACCGGCTCATCTCGGCGATCCCGCCCGCGTTGTCGGCGACCGGTCCGTAGGCGTCGACCCCCAGACTGATCCCGAGCGTCGAGAGCATCCCGACCGCCGAGATCGCTATCCCGTACAGACCGGCCAGCGAGAAGCTGAGGTGGATCGCGAGACAGATGACGACGATCGGCAGCGCGCACGACATCATCCCCACGCCGAGGCCGGCGATGATGTTGGTGGCCGGACCGGTCTCCGACTGCCGGGCGATCTTGTGGGCCGGCGCCTTGTCCTTCCCGGTGTAGTACTCGGTGATCTGGCCGATCAGGACGCCGGCCGCGACGCCCGCGACCACGCACCAGAGGACGGCCATCGGGACGTCGAGCGCCGCGATCAGGCCGCCCGCGCCGAGGAAGACGAGCGCCGACGCCACGAGCAGGCCGCGGTGGAGGGCGCCGCCGATCTTCGTCTCGTCGTCGGTGCTGACCACGAACGTGCCGAGGATCGACGCAATGATCCCGACGCCGGCCAGGAGGATCGGGAAGATGACGAGCCGCGGCTGCAACGCGCCGAACGCCGCTTCGTCGACGCCCCAGAGGGCCGCGGCCGACGACGCGCCGAGCGCCCACGCGAGCGCGATCGAGGAGATGATGCTGCCGACGTACGACTCGAACAGGTCGGCGCCCATGCCGGCGACGTCGCCGACGTTGTCGCCGACGTTGTCGGCGATCGTGGCGGGGTTCCGCGGGTCGTCCTCCGGGATGCCCGCCTCGACCTTGCCGGACAGGTCGCCGGCCACGTCGGCCGCCTTCGTGTAGATGCCGCCGCCGACGCGGGCGAACAGGGCTATCGACGACGCGCCGAGCGAGAAGCCGAAGAGCGATTCGACCGCGCGTGCGCCGGCGCCGTCCAGGCCGCCGTACGCGTAGTAGAGGACGGCGATGCCGAACGTCCCGAGCGCCACCACCGTCAGCCCCATGACCGCCCCGCTCGAGAACGCCACCCGCAGCGCGCCGGAGAGGCTTTTCGTCGCCGCGTGCGTGGTGCGGACGGCGGCGCTGGTCGCCGTCCGCATCCCGACCCAGCCGGCGCTCGCCGAGAGCGCAGCGCCGACGAGGAACGCGACGCCGGTCAGCCACGAATCGCCCGGCAGGAACGCCACGAGGATGACGAACATGACGGCCACGAAACCGGCGAGGACGGTGTACTCCGTCTTCAGGAACGCCATCGCGCCGGCGCGGATCAGGCCGGCGATCCGCTGCATCGCGTCCGTGCCCGGCTCCCGGCGGTTGATGCCGCGTATCAGGAAGAAGGCGAAGAGGGCCGAGACGACCGGCGCTCCCCACCCCAACACGAAGAAGAGTTGCTGTTCCATTCCGACCTCGAAGGCTGCCGAAGCGTCACGAAACCCGACAGGGTACAGGCCGGCTTTTTGCGCTGTCAAGACAGAGTTTCTTCCAACGGCAAGTGAGCCTGGACGGAGTTGTTTCCAGCGACAGATGCGCCGTCACGATCCCCTTCTGAATTGGAAATGACTGCGGCGCCCGGCGGCATCACCGCCCCGGCGCAACCGCCGTCATGCGCGCGAACTCCGCGCGGCCGATCGTCCTGCTCACCAGCGTCCGCCATCCCGCCCGCCACACGGCCAGCCGGGCGGCGCGCGCTTCGCCGGGCCGGCGATAGAGGCCGTAGACCACCGACCCGCTCCCGGTCATCGCCGCCCGCAGCGCGCCGGTCCGCCGGAGGCGCTCGAGCATGCGGCCCGCTTCCGGAAAGCGCTCGATGACCGCAGGCTCCAGGTCGTTCGACAGGCCGCGCAGAGAGCGCCACCCCCGCGGCGGCGCCGCCGCCGGCCGGCGACGCGAGGCGGCCTCGTCGAACCAGCGGTAAGCGTCCGCCGCCGATACGCCGAACGAGGGCTGGGCAAGCACCACCCAGAGCGGCTTCAGATCAGCGACGCGGCGCACGCGCTCCCCCCGCCCCCGCGCCACCGCCGCCCCTCCGCCAAGGCAGTACGGCGCGTCGGACCCGATCCGCGCCGCCACGCCGCGCAGCCAGCCGTCACGCGCCGCGACCTCCCATACGGCGCACAACCCGCGCAGCGCGCCCGCGGCGTCGCTGCTGCCGCCGCCGAGGCCGGCCGCCACCGGAATCCGCTTGGTGATCGTGATGGCGACGCCCTCCGGGGCGCCCCGCCGGCCGATCGCCGTCCACAGCACGCTGGCCGCCCTCCACACGAGGTTGTCCCGGCCGTCCGGGACCGCGCGGGACCGGCTGCGGACCGCCAGCGGGCCGGGCCGGCGATGCAGCCGCAACGTGTCGTGCAGGTGGATCGACTGCAACACGGTGCAGACGTCGTGGAACCCGTCCGGACGGCGGCCGAGGATCCGCAGGTGCAGATTGATCTTCGCCGGCGCCAGGACGGTGAACGTCACCGGCCGGCCGGTCCGTGCGCCGGCGGATCGGGCGGGCGCGCGTCTTCGAGGGGGGCCGCCCCGCCCCGGAGCGCGTCGATCGACACCGGCGCGAACCCGTCGGGCGGCTGCTGCGCGAAGACCCGTTCGTCCATCTCGACGTTGATGCTGACCTGCGACAGCGTCGCCGTCAGGTCGGTCGCGTCCGGGCCGGGCGCGGCGGTCTGCACGCGTATCCGCCGCGGCAGCCCCCGCGCGTGCGCGCCGTACTCCACGACGAGCCCGCCGCGCCGGCCGGCGGCGACCACCGGCGCGCCGCCGGCCGTGCGCACGTACAGCGTGGCGTCGCCCTCCAGCGCGACGCCGATCCACCCCCGGCCGTAGGCGCGGGCCGCCACCGGACGAGGCTCCGGAACGAGGCATCCGGTGAGGACCGCCCGGAAGTCGGCCGGATCGAGCGGCAGTCCGGCGAGCGCTTCGAGGAGGTCCCGTCCGGCCGCATCGGTGACCACGCGGCGGTCGCGCGGGAGCACCAGCATGGCCGAGGCGGGTCCGGCGGTCAGGACGAACTCGGGGGCGCCGAACGGCGCGAGGCCTTCGAGGCGCAGCGATGCGGGCCGGGCCAGCGCGCCCCGCACCCGCCCCCTCAGCTTCGTCTCTCCGGTCCGGCCGGAGATGGCGAGGAGGAGCTCCAGGGTGCGGACGCGGCGGCACGGCTCCACGGCCGCGGCGAACAGGTCCTCGTAATCGGCAAGCGGCGCGCCGGCGCCGGCCGGCAGGACGATGGGCGGCGGGGCGCCGCAGGCGCCCAGCGTCAGGGCGAGGAGGCAGACGGCCGCGGCGCCGGCCGGCCGCGGGCTGCTAGCGGCCGAGCCGGCGTCTGGCGGCGCCGATCTTCCGCTCGATGGTGGAGCGCTCGACTTCGTCACCGTCCCCGGCCAGCGCGCGTTCCCAGGCGGCGATCGCGTCCGAGTAGCGTCCGAGCTTGAGCAGCAGGTCGCCGAAATGGTCCTGGATCACCGAATTCCACGCCATCTGCTCGCTCGCCTGCTGCAGCAGCGCCTCGGCGAGATCGAGACGATCGAGCTTGTAGTACGCCCACCCGAGACTGTCCAGATACGCGCCGTTGTGCGGGTCGATCCCGATCGCCCGTTCGAGCAGATCGACCGATTCCTGCAGGCGCTCGCCGCGATCGGCCAGCATGTAGCCCAGGTAGTTCAAGGCGGCCGCGTGCTCGGGGTCCTGCGCGAGGACGCGGCGGAACGCAGACTCCGCGTCGATCGGACGATCGCTCCGTTCGAGGACCGCTCCCAGCTGGAACAGGATCGCGGTGTCGCCGGGAAACTGCCGGTCGGCCGAGCGGAGCAGCTCGACCGCCTCGTCGAAGCGATCGTACTGGCCGTAGAAGGAGGCGAGCACCAGCCAGGCGGCCGGCTCGTCGCGCCGGGTTCGGAGCGCGTCCCGCAGCACGTCGACGCCTCCGGCGACGTCGCCTTCGTCGCCCAGCACGCGCGCCTCGAGATGCGCCAGCGTCAGGTTGCCGCCGTGGTGGCCGCGCACGTCCTCCAGCACCCGCCGGGCGTCGGAAAGCCGGCCGGCGGCGAGATACGCCTGCGCCAGCCGCGCCCCGAACTCCAGGCCGTTCGGCATCAGCTCGACGCCCTGCGCATAGATCCGGCTCGCCGCTTCGTGATCCTGCAACTGCTCGTACGCGTACCCGACCCGCCTGAGCAGGCCCGCGACCTGGCCGGGGCGCAGGCCGCGGCCGGCGGCGGCGTCCAGGATCGGCTCCAGCGTCGCGATCACCCGGCGGTGCTGACGCAGGCGGCTGTAGACCTCGCCCAGCGCGAACGCGCCGCGAACGCCGTCCGGCTCCAGCGCGGCCAGCTGCTTCGCCGCGTCCTCCGCCGCCGTGAAGCCGCCCAGCTCCAGCTCGACTTCCGACAGGAGGTAGAGGCCGGCCGCGTCGTTCGGCCGCATCGCCACCAGTTCGCGGAGCACCTTGCGCGCGCGCTCGGTCCGCCCGTCCTGCACGAGCGCGTGGGCGAGCTCCCGCCGCGTCCGCGCGCTCCGCGGGTTGCGATCGACGGCGCGCTCGTACGTCTCGACGGCGTCGCTCCAGCGGCCGTCCCGGCCGTACAACGCCGCGAGGCGCCTCAGCGCGCGCGACGACGGGGGACCGGTCTCGACGAGCTGCTCCAGGATGGCGACGGCGTCGCCGATGCGGCCGCCCTGCTCGTAGGCCTGAGACAGCAGCAGCCCCGTTTCCGAGAAACCGGGTCTGTCCTCCTGCAGCTCTTCGAGCAGATCGATCGCCTGCTGCGCGCGCGCGCTGCGGAGATACAGGCGGGCGAGGGTCAGCTCCAGATGAAAGTCGGGCGCCGGCGCGCCGCGCGCCCGCTCCAGATGCCGGACGGCGAGCCGCACGTCCTCGTCCGTACCGGTGCGGGCGTTGGCCCGGGCCGAGAAGATCAGTCCCAGAATCCGGTGGGCGCTGAAGTTGTCCGGGTCGCGGCCAAGGGCTTCGCGCGCGGCGGCGACCGCATCCTCCCCGCGGTTGCGGCGGGCGTAGAGCGCCGCCAGCTCGGCCAGGATCTCTCCGGCCGCCGGGTCGAGCCCGGCCGCTTCACGATAGGAGCGGATCGCCTCGTCGACGTCGCCCCGGTCTTCGAGATGCCGGCCGCGCAGGAACAGGCGGTACGCTTCGCCCCTGGCTTCGGCGCGCTCCTCGCCCCCCCGCGGACCGGCCGTCTGCGCCGCCGCCGGTTGCGCGTGCGACGCCGACAGACAGACAAGTACGCCGACGAGAGGCGCGGCGCGCATCGCTGCGATTGTTCCACAGGACACGGCGCCGCGACAAGATGCGGCCGAGACGCGCGGCGCGCCGGGCGGCCGCCGCGGTTCTGGTATAGTGGCCGGGACGGTCCTCACGGAGGCGCATCTGGGCGTCGATCCCGAGCTGCTCGCGATCCTCGCGTGTCCCGCCTGCAAGACGCCGGTCGCGCCCGTGCGCGACGGCGCGGGCCTGAAGTGCGAGCGGTGTCGCCGGGTCTATCCGATCAAGGACGACATCCCGGTGATGCTGATCGACGAAGCCACGGTGGAAGCCTGACCGCTGTCAGCCTCGTGCCGCTCGACACCGCGAGACTGGAGCGCGCCGCGCTCGCCGCGCTGCTGCTGTTCGTCGCCGCGGCGCAGGTGTCCGTCGCGGCGGCGGCGCTGCTGCTGACGCTGACGGCCGGTCTCTGGATCGGCCTCCTTGTCCGGCTCCGCGAACGTCCCCGGGCCCCGGCGTTCTTCCTGCCGCTCGTCGTCTACGCGCTCCTGACGCTGACCTCGGCCGCGGCGTCGCAGGACCCGGCCGCGAGCCTGGCCGATGCGAAGGAAATCGTGCTCTTCCTCGTCGTACCGGTCGTCCACCGGCTCGCCCGGGGGCGATCGGCCGCCACCGCGGCGACCATCGTCGTCAGCGTCGGCGCCGTCGCGGCGGTGTACGGCGTCGCGCAGTACGGGATCCTCGAGTACGACCACCTCGGCCAGCGGCCGCAAGGATCGATGGGCCACTACATGACCTTCTCGGGACTGCTGATGCTGACCATCTGCGCAGCCGCCGCGCGCGTGCTGTTCGAACGCCGCGACCGTCTCTGGGCCGGCCTCGTCCTGCCGGCGCTGGCCGTCGCCCTGGCCCTGACGTTCACGCGCAGCGCCTGGGTCGGCGCATCGCTCGGGGTCGGTCTGCTGCTCGTGCTCAAGGACTTCCGGCTGCTCGCCGCCGCCCCGGTCGCCGCCGCCCTGTTCTTCATGCTGGCGCCGGCGGGCGTCGTCGACCGCGCGTTCTCCATGTTCGACTTGCAGGACCCCACCAACCGGGACCGGTTCGCCATGGGGCGCGCCGGCGTGCGGATGGTGCGGGACCACCCGCTGACCGGCGTCGGGCCGGACATGGTGCAGCAGGTCTACGGGCGGTACCGCGACGGCGGCGCGGTCAACGACACCACCCCCCACCTGCACAACGTCCCGCTGCAGATCGCCGCCGAACGGGGCCTGCCCGCGCTCTGCGCCTGGCTCTGGTTCGTGGCGGCGGCCGTCCGGGAGCTGGCGGCGCGGTTTCGGCGACCCGAGTCGCGCGCGCCGGCGGCGGCCGGTCTGGCCGCCGTCGCCGGCATGCTGGCCGCCGGCATGTTCGAATACAACTTCGGCGACTCGGAATTCCTCATGCTGCTGCTCGTGCTGCTGACGTTGCCGTCGGCGGCCGTGCTTCCGGCGCCGCGCCTCGCGAGCGCCGCCGCCGATTCGCCGCCGGCGTGATCCCCGCGGATGGCCGACCGCGGCGTCGTGAGGCGGATCGCCGGGCGTCTGTGGAGCGCCGTCAAGCCGCAGCCGCGCGTGCGGCGGATCGAGCAGATCGCGCCCGAGTTCGCAGCCGGACCGCCGGTGTTCCGCGCCCCGCCGCTGACGCCGGATCTCGCCGCCGCGATCCGGCTCTACTGCGAGCAGTTCGACTACCCGCTCACCGAGGCCGCCCGCGCGCTCTGGCAGACCGACCAGAACGCCGCGTGCCGGGCGGAACGGGAGGCGCTGTCGCCTCTGCTGAGCGCTCTTCCGGCGCCCGGGAAGATCCTCGAAATCGGTCCCGGTATGGGGCGCTCGCTCGTCTGGTTCCGCCGGGAGTTTCCCGCGGCCGAGATCCATGCCTGGGAGGGAGAGAACGGCCGCAGGCGGTACACGGTTCTGGGTCCGCGTTTCGCGGATTCCTGGTGCGGCGACATCCGCATGCTGCGCCGGGTGCTGGCGTTCAACGGCATCGACGACGCAACGGTGTTCGACGCCCGCGAAACGGCGCTGGCGGACCTCCCCGGCCCGTACGACTTCCTGTACAGCTTCTTCAGCGTCGGCTACCACTGGGGGCTGGAGCACTTCCTCGACGATCTGACGCCCCTGCTGCACCACCGCTCGGTCGCGGTGTTCACCGTGCCGCGGCGGTTCCGGCCGTTCCCTGAACTGGCCGGCCTGCACCACCGCCTGATCGACTTCAGAACCGCCTGGCCCAGGGGCGTGCGGGAAAAACTGCTCGTCCTCGGCCAAGCGCCGCTGCCGGGGCTTACTTCCAGGTGACTTCCATCGCGAAGAAGTGGTCGAACACTTCGCGCTGCGGGTGGTTCGCCTCGTTTCGCTCCGGGCTGCGGACGTAGAAGTCGAGCTGCTGGAGCGCCGGGTTCACCGCGCCGGCCTCCGATGTCCTGCCGTCGAGCGGATACCGGGCCACCAGATCGCGGCCGCGCATTCCCTGCGTGACCATGAAGTGGATCTGGTGATCGTCGCGGAGCGGCTCGCCGTCGAGCGTCGCCGAGCCGATCCCCCACCCCGCCACGTACAGCAGGCTCTTCGGCCAGTTGGCGTCGCCGCAACCGGAATCGCCGTGCTCGAAGAGCCAGGCGGCGATCCCGCCGTCCTGGCAGGGCGAGAACTCCCTGAACTCCTCCATCTCGACGACGTACGAGCCTTCCGGCAACTCCAGCTCCGCCCTGAACGTACCGGTGTTCTCGATCTCGTTGACGTCGATCTCAGCCGTCCCGCCGACCGGCCGGAGGTTCGAGCCGTCGTTGCCCATGTGGTCCCACGGGCTGTCGTCGTTCAGAGTCCCGACCTGGTGAATCCGGCCGCCCGAGATGACGAACCTGCCGTCGTACAGATCGTGCTGCTCCGGCGCGTACAGCCCCAGCGCCGTACCCGGTTGCGCGCGCGGCCCGCGCTCGACGGCCGGAGCCGGCGAGCCTGCTTCCGGACCCGCCCGATCGGCGTCGCCGCCGGAGCCGCAGGCGGCCGGCGCCAGCGCCGTACAGGCCAGCGCAGCCGGTGCGCCGATGCGGGAAAACGGACGGCGGAACGGATTCATGATTGAGAACTCCATACGTGATGCGCCTACGATTCCCGATCGCCGCGCAGCAGACGCACGCCCAGCGCGCCGGCCAGCAGCGGGTACAGTCCGTATACGAAGTTCCACGTCACGTCGTCCGCGACGGGGAAGGCGGTGTGTCCGGTCAAGTCGCCGAACCAGAGCCGGTAGAACAGGATGCCGACGAACAGGAAGCCGTAGAACAGGACGTTGGTTTCCAGACAGCGGCGCGTCACCCGGTCGACGCCGGCCGCCCGGTACGTCTCCCGCTTGAGCAGACCGGTGAAGACGAGGCCCAGCGCGACGCCGGCCGCCGTCAGCGGGTCGACATAGTCCCAGGCCGTGCTGTAACCCAGCGCGTTCACGTCGCGATAGAGATGCTCGACCACCGTGAGCAGCGCCGACGACGACGCTGAAACGACGAGCACCGCGCCCGCGGCGCGCCGGACGATGCTCGTCACGCCGTCTGCTCCGGTCCGGTCATCGCCCGCCGTTCAGTGGCGGAAGTGACGCCGGCCGGTGAGCACCATCGCCAGGCCGTGCTCGTCGGCCGCCGCGATCACCTCGTCGTCACGGCGCGACCCGCCGGGCTGGACGACCGCCGTTGCGCCGGCGGCGGCTATCGCATCGAGACCGTCGCGGAACGGGAAGAACGCGTCGGACGCCGCGACGGCGCCGGTCAGCGCGTCCGCCTTGAGCGTCGCGACCTTGACCGCGTCCACGCGGCTCATCTGGCCGGCGCCGACGGCGGCGGCGCGGTCGGCGTGGGCGAACAGGATCGTGTTCGACTTCACGTGCGCGCAGACGCGCCACGCGAACCGCAGGGCGGTCCATTCGTCGGCCGTCGGCGCGCGCCGGGTGGCGACCCGCAGCGTCGCGCCGGGCGCGATCTCGGCGCCGTCCCGCCACTCCGCCTCGGCCTCGGTGACGCGGTCGCGCTCCTGGACGAGCACCGCGCCCATGATCGACCGCACCTCGCGCCGGCCGTCGGCGCCGCCGGCCGCCGGACCGAAGTCGGCGAGCACGAGCCGCAGGTTCTTCTTTGCGGCCAGAACCGCGCGCGCCTCGTCGCTCGCGTCGGGCGCCACCACCGCCTCGATGAAGGTCCCGGCGACCTCCTGCGCGGTCTCTGCGTCGAGCGGCCGGTTCAGCCCGACGATGCCGCCGAACGCCGACAGCGGATCGACCTCGCGCGCCGTGACGTACGCCGCGCGCAACGTCCCGGCCGTCGCCGCCCCGCACGGGTTCGTGTGCTTGATCACGACGGCCGCGGGCGCGGAGAACTCGAGCGCGAGCCGCGCCGCCGCATCGAGGTCCAGCAGGTTCGTGTACGACAGCCCCTTCCCCTGGACGACCCGCGCGGCCCCGAAACCCCACGCCGGGTCGGTCCCGTAGAGCGCCGCCGGCTGATGCGGGTTCTCGCCGTACCGGAGGTCCTGCAGCTTGCCGGCCGACAGCGTCAGATGGTCCGGCGCCAGCCCGTCGAACGTCATCGGTCCGCGCGTGAACCGTCCGCCGTCCGCGTCCACGGCGGCGAGCGCCGCGGCGATCGTCCGGTCGTACGCCGCGGTGTGCGCGAACGCCTTGCGGGCCAGATCGAAACGCAGCCGCTGGTCCAGCCGGTCCGGATCGTCGAGCGCCTCCAGCACGCGGGGGTAGTCCGCCGGGTCGACCACCACCAGCACGTCCCGGAAATTCTTGGCGGCGGCGCGCACCATGCTCGGCCCGCCGACGTCGATCTGCTCGATCAGCTCGTCGAAGCTGGTGTCGGCGGCGGCGGCGGCCCGTGCGAACGGGTACAGGTTCACCGCCACCAGATCGATCGGCCGGATCCCTTGGCGCGCGATCGCCGACAGGTCGTCCGGCCGGTCCCGCCGCGCCAGAATCCCGCCGTGCACCGCCGGATGCAGCGTCTTGACGCGGCCGTCCATCATCTCCGGAAAACCGGTCACGTCGGAGATCCCGGCGACGTCGAGTCCGGCGGCGCGCAACGCCCGCACGGTGCCGCCGGTCGAAATCAGCTCGACGCCGCGCTCCGCCAGCCCGCGCGCGAGATCGACCAGCCCCGTCTTGTCCGACACGCTCAGCAACGCCCGCATCATGCTCTTCGCCTCCCTGTCCCGCCCGGCGCATGGCGCCGGACGCGCCGGCTCCGTTCACCGCGTCAGCGCGCCCGCGCTGCGCATGCCGTCGCCGCAAGCAGCCTGGCGTTCGCCGCGCGCGTGTAGACCTTGCCTCTCGGCCGGTCGGTTCGCATCCACGATGATGCACATCCGCGGCGGCCCTCAATCGGTGAAGCCGAGCAGGCGGTCGGATTCCTTGACGAAGAAGTCGCGGTATCCCGCCGGCGCGTTCCGCAGGTTGCCGTGCTCGTCCAGAGTCAGGTTGTGGATGTTGACGGCGTTCCCCGCCGGCTCGAAATAAGAGGATGGACACGTCGTCGGGTTGCAGGCTTCCGTTCCGGACCGAAATGCGAACGCGATCGACGATGTAGTCGCTGTGCGTCTCGATCAGGAACCGGCTTCCGTTCCTGGACGCTTTGATGAACAGGCTGGCGAGCTCCGCCTGCCCCCGGGGGTGCAGGTGGACTTCCGGTTGCTGCAGCAGGAACGCCCGGCCGCCGTTCTTCCGCCGATCCGATTCCGCGCCGGTCATCACGTCGACCAGAATCGGCAGGCTCTGGCTCACGCCGTAGCCGACGTCCATGATGTTGGCGTTCGGCCCGGCCCGGACCTTGACCTGCAACTGAAACGGGTCGCTCATCTGCTTGCCGTGGCGCTTGACCTTGACGTCGGAGAACAGCCCGGACTCCTTGCCGAAGGTGACGAGATCGTTGCGGAGCGAAGTCCAGTGGCTCTTGTCCGTGAGATCCAGCCGCATCATCAGCATCGGGACGTGCGCGCCTTCAGGAGTCGCCGTTTCGCGAACCGGATCGTACGTGCGCTTCGGTTTCGACCGGAGCGGCGCGACCGGGATCAATTCCGGGAAATCGGGACGCCAGACGTCAATACGTCCACTCGTGCGCCTGCGTCTGCCGGCGGTGGTCGCCCTTCGTAACGACAAACCACTGAGATAGTCGGCTACCGGCTGCAGATTGGGAAAGTTACGGAGGAATTGACTCTCGTTTTTGGTATGGGCCACCAGAAAGCCCGGCATGAGCATTGCATGGCCGAACGGAAAAGACGCCTCCACGGTATGGCCCGGAATCGTCACCTTGGTCCCATCCTGGCTTCGCCGCAGCTCCAGAAACGCGTCGGCGCCGAACTCGAAACGCAAGAAAGATACGGCGGGTTGCGAACCATTCTCGCCAAAGGTGACCAGCAACGTATAACTCGGCATGCCGCTATTGCGCGCCGGATCCACTGAGAAGCCAAGCTTGAACTCGTCGATCCGACCTTCCGGACCGCGCCTGGACCTGACGATGTCCCTGAACGATCCCATCGCGAACGGCTCGTCGTTGAAATCCAGACGATCGTCGATGTCCCGATCCCACCAGGAGCACACCTGCTGCAACACGCCGTAGCAACCCAGGAACGTGGTCTTGCCGGTGCTGTTTTCGCCTACGAGCAGCGTGATCGGCCGAAGGCTGCCGCGCTGCTCGCCGCGGAAGCAACGGACGTCCTCCAGAATCAGGTCCTTCAGGTTGTCCATGCAGTGTCTCTTCAACTGCGCGGGACGAGAAACCAGATCAGCGGCAGCCAGAGCTCCCGCGCGTACGGCGCCGGCCTGTCGTCCACCAGCACCTCGCACCGGTGGCGATCGACGATCTCGAACAGCGCCCGCAGCTTGGCCGCGTCGCTCGGGTAATACCGCGCGCGATGGCGGAACGCCGCGCCGCGGCCGACCTCCCGGTACTCGGG
Source organism: Vicinamibacterales bacterium (assembly GCA_965203565.1). Lineage (GTDB taxonomy): Bacteria > Acidobacteriota > Vicinamibacteria > Vicinamibacterales > UBA8438 > JAAXGX01. Next base: position 171,901 of record OZ241896.1, read on the forward strand.
CGCTTCGCGGGCGAGGGCGACCGCCCGCCGGTAGTCTTCGCCGTCGAACCGCGGAAAGCTGAGCGTCACCGAGAACGGCCGCTCCTCCGGATCGAACAGGACGTCGCGCAGATCCGGGTCGAGCTCCGCCAGCTCTTCGTCGCTGAGCTCCTCGGAAGGATCGGCGTAGGGCCAGTAGCTCTCCGGCGGTCGGTGGCGCGGCCTTTCGCCGGCGGCGGGAACCCGGGAATCGGTCATCGCTCGCGCGGGTCCGATGGTATCCTGAACGCCCGAACACCGGCAAGATTGCGGCGTCCACGGGCGCGGGCCGGCTCGTGACGGGCGATGGCCGACACGCTGCACGTCATCCCTTCGATCGACCGGCTCCGCCGGCGCGACGCCGTCCGGCGCCTCGAAGACCGGTTCGGCCGCGCCGCCGTGGTCGCCGCCCTGCGCGAGGAAGCGCAGTCGGTCCGGACGGCGCTCGCGGCGCCGGCGGACCCGGACGCCGATCGCGCACCCGGCCGCGAGCAGGTCGCGCGCCGGATCGAAGCGGGCGCGGCGCGCCGGCTGCAGAGCGGCCTCGCGCCGTCGCTCCGGCCGGTGATCAACGCCACCGGCGTCATCGTCCACACGAACCTGGGCCGGGCGCCGCTGGCCCGGCCGGCCGTAGACCGGATCGCCGCCGTCGCCGGCTGCTCCAACCTGGAGTTCGATCTCGACCGGGGCGCCCGCGGATCGCGCGCGGTCCATGCGCGGGCGCTCCTCGAGCGCCTCACCGGCGCGGAGGACGCCGCCGTGGTCAACAACAACGCCGCGGCCGTCCTGCTGACGCTGGCCGCGCTCGCGGACGGACGGGAGGTGATCGTCTCGCGCGGCGAGCTGGTCGAGATCGGCGGCGGCTTCCGCATCCCCGACGTGCTCCGGCAGTCGGGCGCCCTGCTCCGCGAGGTGGGCGCGACGAACCGGACGCGGCCCGCCGACTACGCCGCCGCCGTCACCGATCGGACGGCGCTCATCCTGCGCGTGCACCCGTCGAACTTCCGGATCGAGGGGTTCGCCGAACGGCCCCCGCTCGCGGCCGTCACCGGGATCGGACAGCGGTTCGGCGTACCGGTCGTGGAAGACCTCGGCAGCGGCAACCTGCTGGGCCGGCCGGCCTGGTCCGGCGGCGGCCGCGGCGCCGGCGCCTGGGACGAACCGCACGTGAGCGCCAGCCTGGAAGCCGGCGTCGCGGTCTGCTGCTTCAGCGGCGACAAGCTGCTCGGCGGACCGCAGGCCGGACTGATCGTCGGGCGGCGCGGCGCGCTGGACCGGATCCGCCGGCATCCGCTCATGCGGGCCGTGCGGGTGGACAAGCTCGCGCTCGCCGCCCTCGAAGCGACGCTGCTGGAGTACGCCGCGGGCCGGGCCGAACGGTCGGTGCCGGTGGCCGCGATGATCCGGACCGCGGTGGAGACGCTCGACGCGCGCGCGCAGCGGATCGCCGAAAGACTCGCCGCGTTCGCCGGCGTCACCGCCGCCGTGGCCGCCGGCGAATCGGTCGTCGGCGGGGGCGCCTCTCCCGGCGCGACGATTCCCAGCCGCCTCCTGCAGGTGCGGTTGGAGGGATGCGGTCCGGATCGACTGGAGGCCCTCCTCCGCCGCGCCTCCCCGCCCGTCGTCGGCCGCATCGAGCAGGACCAGGTGGTGCTGGACCTCCGGACCGTGCGGGAGGAGGATGACGACGTCCTGGCGGCGGCGCTGGAGCAGGCCGCGTCAGACGCCCGTGGCGGCGCCCCGCGGGGCGCCGAGAGCGGCGAAGCGCCCGCCTGACAAGGCTTGAGAAGGCGTCAGGCCGTCCGGCGGACGCCGGCTGACTTCCGCCGGGGGCACGCGGCGCACCTGAGCGACTCCCCGTCCGGCCCCGGGACGTCCGCCCCCCCGCACGAGCCCCGCAGGCAGGGATAGCCCGCCAGGACGCCGACCGCCATCACCAGCATGACGGCGGCGACGACGGCCAGGGAGAGGAGGAACAGCGCCATCGCGCTCATTTTACGCGTCAAGAAGCGACCGGGTCGGCGGTTCCGGTTCCGTTTCCTCGTCCAGGTTGTCCGGCGGCAAAGCCGGCGCGTGCTGCGTCCGCGCGTCGGGCAACGCCTCGACGTCGCGGAGTTCGCGCTCCATCGCGCGGGTCCGCACGTCAATCTTGTCGACGTGATTCACCGCGGCGTGCAGGGTTCGGCGTATCTTGCCGAGCGCATCGCCGAAACGGCCGAACTCCGTCTTCACGCCGGCCAGGATCTCCCAGACCTCGTTCGACCTCCGCTGGAGCGCCAGAGTGCGGAACCCCATCTGCAAGCTGTTGAGCAACGCCGCCATGTTCGTCGGGCCGGCGACGATGATCCGCGATTCGCGCTGCAAGGTCTCGACAAGGCCCGGACGCCGCACGACCTCGGCGAACAGGCTCTCGGTGGGCAGGTACATGACTGCGAAACCGGTGGTGTGCGGCGGGGCGACGTACTTGTCGTGAATGGTCTTCGCGTTCTGCCGGGCCGCACGGGCCAGACCGTCCCGGGCCGTCTCCATCGCCGCGGTGTCGCCGGTCTGCTCGGCCTCGACGAGACGCTCGTAGTCTTCCTTCGGGAACTTCGCGTCTATCGGCAGCAGGGTGACCGCGCCGGCGTCGCCGTCACCCGGAAGGCGGATGGCGAACTCCACGCGCTCGTCGCCGTTCGGGTTGGTCCGGACGTTCTCCTCGTATTGATCGGCCGCGAGCAATTCGTCGAGCACAGCCCGTAACTGAACCTCGCCCCAGCTTCCGCGCGTGCTGACGTTGGTGAGCACCTTCTTGAGGTCCCCTACCCCGGACGCCAGGGATTGCATCTCCCCGAGACCCCGATGGACCTGCTCCAACTGCTCGCTCACCGCCCGGAAGCTGTCGCCAAGGCGCTTCTCCAGCGCGCTCTGCAGCTTCTCGTCCACGGTCTTTCGCATCTCCGCAAGCTGTTTCGCGTTTTCCTCGCGAAGCTCCCGGAGTTTTCCGTCGAGGGCGGCCCGTAACGTCTCCTGCTGTTCCCGGGACTCTCGGGCCGCCGCATCGACCCTCCGTCCGATGCCTTCCCCGAGCTCCGTGACCCGCCTTTCGACTTCCTGCCGCAACTCGCCGGCCTGCCGCCGGGTCTCTTCCCGAGCCTGGCCGAACTGGCCCGTGACCGTCTGCCGGACGTCCCGATCGGCATGATCGAGCACTTCCAGCTTCGTCAGCACGGGCGCCAGGTCAGCGCCGCCGGGCGACGGCCGCCGACTCAGATAGACGCCGAGGCAGAGGAGAACGATCAGGTTTGCGACGCCAACGGCCAGCAGGAGCGAAGTCATGTTGAACGAACGAGCGGGACGGTCTTCTGTTTCAATGGCGGCATTATGGCATCGAAAGCCGCGACGTCGAGACATCTGTTTTCAGCGTGGCGCCCGGCCTCTGCGAGCGCCCGGCTCGCGCGTCTTGCCCTTCTCGTCCCCCGACTCGTCCAGCCGGGCGGTCCCGCGCGCGGCGGCGTAGACCGCGGTCGCCAGCAGCGCGGCGCCGGCCGGCACGGCGAGGATGCCGAGACCGGGGTCGCCGTCGTAGAACGCGGCGCCGCCCAGGAAGAAGCCGCCCGGCAGCAGGAAGCTGGCCCCGATCAGGCTGGCGGACGCGGCGGGCAGCCGGCGCGGGGCCGCCTCCGGCGCGACGCGCAGGACGAGGCCGAAGACGACGTGGATCAGGCCGAGCAGGCCGCCGTGGGCGTGGGCGAGCGTCCACATCAGCCGGCGGGTCTCGTTCGAGACGTCCAGATACAGCCCCGCCTTGAACCCGTGCAGCATCTCCAGGACGAACCCGAGCGACAGGAACACGAGGAGCGACCACCAGCCGAAGCGGAGGTGGCGGCGCGCCGCGGCGGTCGGTGAGAGCCGGTCGGCGGGCACTACTCCCTCAGAAACAGCGGCCGGTCGTCGCGCTGCCGGAGGATCCGCCGGAGGTCGTCCACCCTCCATCGGCCGTCCAGGTCGACCAGCAGCGCCGGCTCGCGCCGGCGCCGGGGGAGCGGGCCGTCGCGCCACGACTCCAGCACCGGCAGGGCGGCGGCGACCCGTTCGCGCCGGCCGGCCACGTAGTCGTACTCGAAGCCGGCGTAGCCGGGCAGGGTGCGCAGCGAGCGGTGGGCGACGTACCGCACCGCGTCGTACGGATCGTTGAGCAGCTCGGCCAGGTACGGCGGCATCCAGGTCGTACCGGACGCCTCCTGCGCCGGGCCCCAGCCGAACGCCCACGCCGCCAGCGCCCGCTCGCCGGCGTCGCCCCGCAGCGCCCAGAGCAGCGACGCCGCCACCGTCCGCTCGTCGTCGGTCAGCGCCGGCGCCGGCGTCCCGTACCACTCCTCCAGCGCCGCGCCGGTCCAGGCGAGCGTCTTGTCGAGATGGCACAGGTTGCAGGCGTTCGGCCGCCCCGCCGCGACCGTCTCGGCGACCGACGGGCTGCTGACGGTGTGGCTGCGCATCGCCTTGAGCAGCCCGTACGACGTGTACGGCATGTGGCAGTTGTAGCAGGCGGCGCCGGCCGACTCCGGCCGGTGGCGGGTGTGCGCCGCGGCCTGCGCGCCGATCGGCTCGTGGCACTGCGTGCAGGAGGCGTCGCCCTCCCTGCCGGCCGCCACCTGATGCGTCGCGGCCCACTCGGCCGCCGGGCGGGGGTCGTCGGGCGTCTGGTGCATCGCGTGGCAGGAGAAGCACGACAGCGTCCGCTCCGGGGCGTCGGCGTCCCGGTAGCAGGGCGAGTCGATCAGCCCGTTGTACTCCCGTCCCGAGACGCGGATCATCCCGTCCGGCCAGAACGACCCGGTGACGAACGCGGGGTCGCGCGCGACGAACGCCGCGAGCTCGGGCGAGCCCCGCTGCGCCATCGGCTGCGGCAGCAGCCGCGTCGCGCGCAGCTCGTCGCCGGGGCGGTACGGGAAGCCGTCGGCGTTCGCCCGCCGCTCGCCCGCCGCGTCGCGGAACTCCCAGACGCTGTGGCACTGGCCGCAGACCTGCGACGAGCGTTGCGGGTCGAGGCGGGTGGGGAGGACGATGGTCGGGTCGGGCCGGTCGTCGAGGCGCGAGCCGTACCGGGCGAGCGGGCTCCGGTGCGCCCGGACGTGGTCGGCGGCCGGGCCGTGGCACGCCTCGCAGGCGACGCCGAACTCCGCCGCCGTCGTGTCGGCCGACTGGTCTTCTATCGCCTCCGACAGGAACGGCGCGCGGAAGCGGGTCCTCGGGAACGTCGTGTGGCAGGCCAGGCAGATGGCGTTCCAGTGGCCGTCCACGGTCGCCACCGACTGGTTCGGCGGATGGAGCACCACGGCGCTCCGCGGGACCCACTTCCGGTCGGCGATCAGGTAGACGCCCGGCAGCACGTTGAGGGCGCGGCCGTGCCCGGTGGCGTACCAGTAGATCTGCTGGTGGTGCGAGCCGGTGATCATCACCACCTGCCGGGTGATGCGCGGGCGGTCCCGCACCGGGCCGTCCGCGCCGGGGTCGTTGAACTCGGCCCAGAACTCGCCGCCGCGCCGCTCCAGCCGCATCGGCTCGCCGTGGACGGCGTCCACCACCGCGCCGCCGAAGTCGGCGAGCACCGTCTCGGGCGTCGCCACCTGCGTCATCGTGCGGTGGTGCGAACTGCGCCAGGAGTCGTACTGCGACGGGTGGCAGGCCCGGCAGGTCCTGGAAGAGACGTAGCCGTCCGTCGCCACCTGGATCGGCCGGTTCGCGACGCGGTCCTCGGGGACGATCGGCGCGCGCGTCACGACGGCCGCCGCGCCGAGCGCGACCGCCGCCAGCACGATGGCGCCGGCGGGAAGCCACTGCCGCACGGCCATGATGTTAGCCCACGGACCGGACGGTCATTCCAGATGCCGCCGTTCGACCCATTCGCGCACCACCTGCTGGCGCCGCGTGCGGAACAGGACGCGCAGATCCATCCGGAAGTCGTACCGCTTCGGCAGCCAGACGTCCGGCTCGACGCGCTCGAAATCCAGGCTCCCCTCGGCGCGGCGGAGCGTGGCGATTCCCCACAGGTAACGGACCGGCTCGTCCATCCGGAAGTCGACGCGCGCGAGGCCGTGGTCGGCGCGCGCCACGTACATCGTTCCGCTCGACCGGTTCAGCGCCTTGTCGATCCGGGTCCGTTCCGGCAGCTTGCCCGCGCGCGGCGCGAACGCGACGACCCAGCACGGCTCGCCCCGGACCGTTTCGAGGCCGACGACGGACGCCTGGTACCGCTCGATCAGCTCCGGGCCGAGGCGGACCTGCCGCTCGTCGTTCGTCTCGGCCCGCCCGCCGCCCTCGCGGGCGCGCTCCTGCGCGCCGCGGGCGAACGCGTCCCGCCTTTCGCGCTGCTCGCGCCGCTCGTCCGCGTCGAGCGGCCGTCCGTCGCGTTCGATCAGCTCCTCGAACAGCTCGCCCTCGACCGGATACCGCCGGTGGACGGTCGTCTCGGTCTTCGTGACCTCGCCGTCTTCGTCGAGCGTCCGGGTGGCGGCGGTGATGCGCGACTCGTACTGCAGCTCGGCTCCGCGCTCGTCCTGGCGCTTCGCGCGCTCCAGCATCCGCTCGACGATCTCGCCGACCGGCGGGAGCCTGTCGGCCCCGACGTCCCGAACGTCTCCCGCGTCCGGGGCGGCGGCGTCCGGCGTCCCGGCCGCCGGGGGAGACGGGGCCTGCTGCGCCGGGGTTCGCGCGGCCGGGGACTGCGACGCCGGAGACTGCGACGCCGGCGCGCCGGCCGACGTCAGGACGGCGGCCAGCGCCGGCAAGCCGGCCAGCGCCAGGACGACGGCGATCGTCCGGGGACGGCGCATGCAGGATGGTAGCACCGGCGCACCGGCGTGGGGTCCGCCGCGGGCTGTATACTGCGCCGTCGGTGGTCCCGACCCGATGATGCCCGGCGCCGAGGCCGACCCGCCGTCCGTCCTGGTGATCAGTTGCTCGCTCAGCGCGTCGAGCCGGTCGCGCCGTCTGGCGCGCGCGGCCGAGACCGCGCTCCGCGGCCTGGGCGCGGACGCCGAGCTGATCGACCTCCGGGAGTGGAATCTGCCGCTGTGCGACGGCGGCGACAGTTACGGCCATCCGTCGGTCGCCCCGCTGACGCAGCGGATCGAGCGGACCGCCGCGGTCCTCCTCGCGTCGCCGGTCTACAACTACGACCTGAACGCCGCCGCCAAGAACCTGGTCGAGATGACCGGGCAGGCCTGGCGCGACAAGCCGGTCGGCTTCCTCTGCACGGCGGGCGGGCGCGGCAGCTACATGGCGCCGATCGGGCTGGCGAACAGCCTGATGTTCGACTTCCGCTGCTTGATCATCCCGCGCTTCGTCTACGCCGTGGGCGACGATTTCGAGGAGGGCGGCGGCCTGCCGGCGCCGCTCGGCGCGCGCGTCGCGCAACTGGCGGAGACGGCGGTCGGGCTGGCGCGCGCCTTGGCCTGGCTGCGGGCGTCGAACGGCGCAGGGTCCGGCGCCCGGCCCTGAGCCGCCGCCGGAAGGGGAGCGCACCGGATGCCAGTCCGTCCGCCGTCCGGCGCCCGCCGGCTCCGTCGCCGCGACCTGCTTCTCGCCGCCGGCTTGCTGCCTCCGGCCTCCGCCGCCGCGCCGCCGGCTGCCGCGCAACCGGCGGCGGCGCCGGCGCGCGACGCGCTGGAGTGCGCCGCGGCGCTGGCCGATCTGGAGTTCACCGAAGCCGAGCGCGACCTGATGCGCCCCGACGCGGCCCGCAACCAGCGGCGGTACGCCGAGCTGCGGCGCGTCGCCATCGGCCCGGACACCGGACCGGCGTTCACCTTTCGCCCGTCCCCCCATGCGTCTCCGCCGGACCGCCTGCCGGCCGGATCGGCCACCCCGCACGCGGCGGTCCCGGTGGCGCGTCCCCGCCGGGTGACGGCGCCGGCCGACCTTGAAGCGCTCGCCTTCGAGCCGGTCACCACGCTGTCGCGGCTCGTCGAGCGCCGGCTGGTGACGTCGGCCGCGCTGACCGAGATGTACCTCGCCCGCCTCCGCCGCTACGGCCGCCGCCTGAACTGCGTCGTGACGCTGACCCCGGAGATCGCCCGCGCGCAGGCCGCCGAGGCCGACCGGGAGATCGCCGCCGGCCGGTATCGCGGCCCGCTGCACGGCATCCCGTGGGGCGCGAAAGACCTGTTCGCCACGCGCGGCGTCCGCACCACGTGGGGCGCGAAGCCGTACGAGAACCAAGTCATCGACCGCGACGCGGCGGTGGTCGAGCGCCTGCGGGAGGCCGGCGCGGTGCTGGCCGCCAAGCTGTCGATGGGCGCCCTGGCCCGCGGGAGCGTCTGGTTCGGCGGCGCGACGCGCAACCCGTGGGACCGCTCGCGCAGCTCCAGCGGCTCGTCCGCCGGCCCGGCCGCGGCGACCGCCGCCGGACTGGTCGGCTTCTCCGTCGGCACGGAAACGCTCGGCTCGATTATCTCGCCGTCGGCGGCGTGCGGCGCCGTCGGCCTGCGCCCGACGTACGGGCGCGTTAGCCGGTACGGCGCGATGGCGCTCGCCTGGACGATGGACAAGGTCGGGCCGATCTGCCGCGCCGCGGACGACTGCGCGCTGGTGCTGAACGCCGTCTACGGTCCCGATGGGCGGGACGAGGCGGTGGTCGACGCGCCGTTCGTATGGGAGCCGCGGTTCGACCCGTCGCGCCTGCGCGTCGGCTACGTGGAGGAGGAGTTCGAACGGCCGCCGCCGGGCGCGCTGCTGCGCGGGGCGCGGGAGGCCGAAGCCCGGCTGGAAGTGCAGCGGGCGGCGCTCGACGACCTGCGCGGCGCGGGGCTGGCGCTCGAGCCGGTCGCGCTGCCCGACTTCCCGGTCGAGGCGCTCCGCCTGATCCTCCACGCCGAGGCGGCGGCGGCGTTCGACGACCTGACCCGCTCCGGCGGCGCCGGCCGCCTCACCGAGCAGGGTCCGGACGCCTGGCCGAACCTCTTCCGGGCGTCGCGGCTGATTCCGGCCGTCGAGTACCTCCGCGCCCAGCGCGCCCGCACGCTGCTCGCCCGCGAGATGGAGGCGCTGCTGCGCCGGGTCGACCTGTTCGTCAGCCCGCCGCTCAGCGCCGGCCTGACGATGACCAACTTCACCGGCCACCCGGCTATCGCCTTCAAGGCCGGCTTCCACGACGGCCTGCCGGTCGGCCTGATGATGACCGGCCGCCTGTTCGACGAGGCGACGCTGCTGCAGGCCGCCGGCGCATACGAACGCGCCACCCGCTGGCGCACGATCCACCCGCCGCTCGACGCGCCGTGAAGCCGCTCCCGGGAGCGCGGCCTGCTTGCTGCGAAAAACGATGCGTGCAATTATCTGAAACAACAGATTTCCCGGCGGCGGATTGAGAAGAGAGGCAGAGGCCGCATGACGGATACCCGGACGGATTCCGCTCCCGAAGACCTCGAAGGACTGGAGGACGGCCAGCCGTCCTCCTGGAAGGACTATCCGATCGACTCCCTGCTGATCCGGCAGGAGAACCGCACCGTTCACGACGTGCTGCGCCGCATCGACACGGGGCGGTTCGTCATGAACCCCGATTTTCAGCGCGACTTCATCTGGAGCGAAGACCGGCAGATCAAGCTCATCGAGTCCGTCATCATGCGGATTCCGTTGCCGGTGCTCTATCTCGCGGAGGACGAGCAGGGGCGGATGATCGTCGTGGACGGCTTGCAGCGCCTGTCGACGTTCAAGCGCTTCGTGGACAACGAGCTGAAGCTCGATCTTCCGCATCGGGACAACCTGCACGGAAAGGTGTTCCAGGATCTGTCGCCCAAACTCCAGAACCGTGTGGAGGATTGCAACCTCATCCTGTACGTCATCGATCAGCGGGTGCCGGAGCAGGCTCGGCTCGACATTTTCCATCGCGTCAATTTGGGCGTGCCGCTGTCCCGGCAACAGATGCGCAATTCGTTGTACTCCGGTGCGGCGACGAGATTCCTGAAAGAGGAGTCCACCACGCCGATCTTCCTGCAAGCGACAGGAAAGAGTCTCAAGACGACCACCATGCGGGACCGCGAATTCGTCAACCGCTTCTGCGCCTTCCAGATTCTGGATCTCGACGAGTACCGCGACATGGACGAGTTCCTGGCCGAGGGATTGAAGAAAATGAACGCGGCCCCGGATCGGCTGCCGGAACTGTCTTCCCGGTTCAGAAAAGGTCTCGCGAACAACTTCCGGTTGTTCGGCAGGAACGCATTCAGAAAGCACCAACCGGACCAGGAGCAGCGCGGAGTTCTCAACGCGTCGCTCTGGGACGTCATGTCCACCGGGCTCTCGGGGTGCGAGACGCGCGTCGTCGAGCAGAAGTCCGACGCCCTGCGGGCCGGCTTCTTCCGTCTGCTGGACGACGACGATTTCTCGGATGCAATCACCTACGGCCCCAACGATCCGAAGAAGGTCCGGCGCCGCTTCTCGGCGGCGGGAGCGATGATCGCGGAGGTGCTCGGTGCTGACTCGCCTTGACCTGCGGCTGTTCAAGTGCTTCGAGCTGCTGAAGCTGCCCCTCGCGCCGCTGACGTTGCTGTCCGGCCCGAACTCTTCCGGAAAGTCCTCGGTTCTTCAGGCGCTCGTTCTGCTGCATCAGACAATGCGCGAGCACGAGTGGTCCACGCGGCTGGCGCTCAACGGCGCCGGCGTCCATCTCGGCGCCCTCGTCGACGTCGTCGACGAGGTGCACGGACGCACCGGATTCGAGATCGGCGTGGCGTCGGAAGCTGCCGCCTGCCACTGGACGTTCGAAGGCGATCGACGTGAAATGTCGTTGCGGGTGCGTCGCGTGGTCTTCGACGGCGCCGCAAGCGACGAGCCGGAATCCCTGCGGCACCTGCTGCCGCCGAGGGACGATGGGCAGGTCGAGCCGCTGGCCGGGCTTCTGCGCCGCCGTCTCACGTACATTACCGCCGAGCGCGTCGGACCGCAGGAAGCGTATCCGCTCGAAGATCCACACGATGCGGATCTGGTCGGCGCCAGGGGCGAGCACGCGGTGAGCGCGCTGCATTGGGGACGGGACGAGCCGGTGCTTCCGGGGCTGGCGCTGGCCGGCGCGCCGGCCACGCGGTTGCGGCAGGTCGAAGCCCGCATGCGAACGCTCTTTCCCGGCTGCGGCGTCGACTTGCAGCAGGCGCCGCAGACGAACACGGTGACGCTCGGGTTGCGCACCTCCGACGACACCGGATTTCATCCACCCATCCACACCGGCTTCGGTCTGACGCAGACATTGCCCATCGTCGTCGCCGCCTTGTCGGAGGCCCCCGGCGACGTCATGCTGATCGAGAACCCGGAAGTGCACCTGCATCCGGCGGGGCAGGCATTGATGGGAGAGTTTCTCGCCGACGTCGCCCGCGCGGGGATACAGGCGGTCGTGGAGACGCACAGCGATCACGTCCTCAACGGCATCCGCCGCGCGGTCAGGAAAGAATGGCTCGCCCCGGAACAGGTCGCCATCCACTTCTTCAGGCCGAGGTCCGAAGCGGGGGCGCAGGTGCACAGTCCCGCAATCGACGCGGAGGGCAACATCGACGTCTGGCCGGAAGGTTTCTTCGACCAGTTCGACAAGGACATGAACTACTTCGCCGGATGGGGCGATTGACGTGGATCTGCTGTTCAACGAGCTCTCGCTCCACGGGCAGTTTCGAGACCTTTCGACGTTCGAGGCGGCGGTCGAGCGGGTCATGGGCATGCGCAAGCTCACGGCGCGGTTCGGCCGGGAGCTGTACTGTCACCGCAACGTCGCCGATCGTCGCGTCACTTCGGACATCTTCGTCCGGAAGGCGGTCGGAACTTTCAAACTGGACCGCCAGCGATCATTCATGACGTGGTTGACGCGGCACGGACCCTTCTGGGAGGACGCGCGGCGGCACGGCGAGGGAGATTACCTGGAGTGCTTCCAGTACGAGGGCGAAGTCGTTACGGATACGGCGGTGGGAGAAGCGGCGTACTGCTGCCTGCACGGGCGGGACCGCGGGCTCGTGAGCATGGATCCGTCGGACTGGCTGTTTTCGCCGGCGCCGGTCGACTGGCATCCCGAAGACGGCGGCGTTCGGCGCGTCGATGTCCGGAACTACTGGGACGCGGACCTGCTGGCGGCCGAACTGGAGAAGGCGCCGCCGGCGCTCGGCTCGTGGTCGGACCTTGAGGCGACGGCCCGGATGCGCTGTCCGGATCTCGTCTTTGCGCCGGACGGCTTCAGGCCGCTAGACGGACATCCCTTCACAGTCCGAGGTAGAAGTCCTCGGTTTTCAGATGGCTGGTTGAAGGGGCCGGCGGCGCGATAGCGCGGCGATCCGCGCCGCATGGGGCCGACATCGCGTCCAGAGCCGTCTCAGACCGCTCCACAGGCCCACCAGCAGCCCGATCAGCGCCCAGACGCCGGCTACGGCCCGGCCCTGCAGGCTGCGGGGCGTGCCAACGCCGATCTGCTGACGCAGCAGCAGCCCGAGGTTGAGACCTGCGACGTGCACCAGCAGGCGTTTGAGGATGTTCGGATGCCCGCGCAAGTGCACCCGTCGCATCCCCCCCGTCTCATACAGATGCGCAAACGGCCGCTCCACACGCTCGCCGCGCCGCCGCTGCAACCGCCGCCCCCGCTGGCCGCGCAGCCGGCGCCGGTTCCCATACACCGCCGCCCGAGCCTCCTGCCGGCCCTTCCAGTTCCGACGGCCCCGCTCCGGCTCCGCAATGTAACTCCGAACGCCCGCCGCCGCCAGACCCACCAGCGTCGCGTTGCTGTGATAGCCCTTGTCCGCCACCACCTCCGCAACCCCCGCCGCATCCGGCAACACCGCTTCGACCTGCTCCGCCGACGTGACCAGCGTCTCGACCAGCGTCGTCGTATCCCCCTGGTCCGCCCCCTGAACCGTCACGCCCACCACCGCACCCGTCTCCAGGTCCACCGCATGCTCCACCTTGTGCGCCAGGTGGGTGCTGCCGTCCTTCATCTTCGCGACCTTCGCGTCCGGGTCGTGCGGGTGAGTCCAGTCCCGGTTCGACGTCTTCGCCGTCTTCTTTTTCTTCCGTTCCCGATCAAACCGCGCCAACTCCTCCGCCGTCAGCGTCTCGACGCCCGACGCCTGCGCCAACCGGGTCAGGAACGCCGTGTAGTCCTCCCCCGTGTCACGCCGCACGATGCTCCGCAAAGCCGCGTTCGCCTCCAGCGTCGTCGCGTCGATGCCCAGCGTCTTCCCCGTAACCAGACTCGACTCCGCCAACTGCTTCAACACCCACCGGAAGACCGCCTGATGCGCCTCGACCGAAAACAGACGCCGCGTTCGCGAGATCGTCGAATGGTCCGGCGGCGACGCCGGCAGCGCCAAGCGCAGAAACGCCCGCACGCTCAGGGAATCGGACGCACGCCACGCGATGGCGCGCTCCGAATCCAGCCCTTCGAAGTACCCGAGCAGCAGCAACCGGAAGTAGCGCCCAGGAGCCAGACTCGGCCGACCCATCGTCGTGTAGAACCGGGCGCACACCTTCTCGACGAACGCGTCGAAGCCCGCCGTCTCGAGAATCCGGTTCAACCGCTCGTAGAACGGATGCCCCGCGCCCCGCGGCAAGTCCGCCGCCGACACCAACAGCGATTGCTGCGAACCGTCGTCACGCGTAGTGCCCATCGACATGCCAGCCAGTGTAAAGCAGAAGAGCCGGCGTGTCGATCCCGAAAATGCCGACTTTTACCACGGGCTGTTCAGCCGGGGGGTGGCCGAACGGCTTCTGGATAGAATCGTCGTCCTGCAGCAGCTCCGTAACTGTTTCGACGATCACGGAGAGCGCACCCGGGAAGGGCACAGGCTGTATCAGAAGCACTTCACCGGCGACAAGGCGTGGTTCTCCGATTCATCGGACACGGAGAAGAACGAGTTCAGGACGGAGCTGACCTTTCCGAACCCGTCCGCAAGCAGCGCATTCCTGTTCTGCCCGTGGCACGGCAAGGTGAAGACGCCGCAGCTCAGAATCCACTTCTCGTGGCCGGTGCGCGCCGCCGAACCGTTGTACGTCATGTACGTCGGTCCGAAGATCACGAAGCGATGATCGCCGCTGGTTTCCGCTGTCCGCGAGCCAGCCCATGAACGCCACGGACCGCATCGAAGTCGTCGAGGGCGACGTCACGCGGCTCGACGTGGACGCAATCGTCAACGCCGCGAACGAGTCGCTGCTGGGCGGCGGCGGGGTGGACGGCGCGATCCACCGCGCGGCCGGCCCCCGGCTTCTCGAAGAGTGCCGCGGGCTCGGCGGGCGCCCGACCGGCCAAGCCCGGATCACCGGAGCATACGACCTTCTCGCCCGCTACGTCGTCCACACCGTCGGGCCGGTGTGGCGGGGCGGAGACCGCGGCGAGGACGGCCTGCTGGAGAGCTGCTACCGGGAATCGCTGCGGCTCGCGGCGGAGCACGGCGCGCGGACCATCGCGTTTCCGGCCATTTCGACCGGCGTCTACCGCTTCCCTATCGCCCGCGCGGCTGGCATCGCGGTCCGCACGGTGACGGCGGGGCTCGCGGAGCATCCTTCCATCCGGCGCGTCGTGCTCTGCTGCTTCGATGCCCGGTCGGCCGGCGTCTTCCGCGGGGCGTTGCAGGCTTCCTGACGGGTTCTGTCAGCCGGCGCGCCGCTGCTCGAATGCAGCTTGCCCCATTCCTGCAGGAAGTACGGGTAGCAGCGGGTCTGCGCGAGGATGCGTTCCAGCGCGTCGCCGGTGACCGTCACGCCTTCCGCCTGCGCGGGCTTCTCGATGGCGCGGCGCGCCGCCTCCGGCGTGAGCGGCCCGATCGCGAGGAAGTCGAACAACCGCTCCGCGTACGACTTGGCCCGGCCCGTGCGGGCGCGCAGTTGGGGCTAATCTCAATACTGTTGCTTTAGCGTTCTGGTGCAACAATGTGCGGCGTCCAGTCCCACTTGCGGCGGGACACCGGGCCAGGGCGGCGGAGCGGGTAGCCGCTCATCTTCCGCTTGACGCAGCGCGGTTTCTTCTGACCGCGACTGGAGACCGCTCGCTCTTCCAGAATCTCCTCCAGCACGCGGTCGTGGAGCTGCTCATGCGCCGAGGGGGGAAACGCCGGGGTGCTCGACACGGCGGCGCAAGACCCGCACGGCGTGGACGAACGAAAGACGGTCCGGGTCCTCGTCCACCCTGCGGGCCGCCTTGTGGATCAGGCGCCGCACCGCGTAATGCGCCAGCATCAGACCGTGCACTTCCTGCAGCACCAGGTCCGGCGTCTTGCTGCGCAGGATGGCGCCGGGACCCAGGATGTGCGTCTTGACCTCATCATAGGTAGTTTCCACTTCCCAACGCTCATGGTACAGGGCGGCCATCTCGGCCGCCGGCGCAACGGCCGGGTCGAGCAGAGTGGTGGCCAGGCGGTAGACCTCGCCGCTGGCGCCGTCCAGCGTGTACTCGACGACCCGCACGGGGCAGACGCCCCGACTGCGCCGGCGGTCCTGTCCGCTGCCCCGGAGCATGCTCCGGTAGGAACCGTCGGCGAAGCGTTCCAGTACCGGCAGGCGCAGATTCGCCTTCATGCGCCACAGCAGGTCGGCGCCGGTGTCCGACGCCCGCCGCCAGAGTGGGAAGCCACAATAGCCCCGGTCCGCCAGCACCAGCATCCCCGCCGACAACCACGGCAGCAGCGTCTCGACCTGCGTCTCCTCCGACTCGCCATACGCCCCCGCCCGCCAGGCGAACGCCGCCCGCGTCCCCAACTCCACCAGCGCCGTCAAGCGCACCTGCGGGAAAGCGGCACGGCCCCGTGACGCCCCGGGCGCCCCGAACGTCTCCCGGTTCCCCGCCTCGTCCGGCACGTTCAACGCCGACCCGTCGAACGCTACCAGGCGACGGTTGCGATACCACGCCCCGCGCGTCGCCGGATCCGCCAGCGGCTTGACCCGCACCGCGCGCAACGCCTCGAACGGTTCCGGTCCCAAGCGCGCACGCGCACGCGAAATCGACGACTTTCCCGACACCCGCAACGCCGCCGAGTCCGACGACACCCAACGCAGTCCCTCCAGCAAGCAGCGCAGCACCTCCCGCGCCGACACCGACCGGAACAGCCCCAGAGCCACGACGTAATACACCATCGCTTCGGCCGGCAGATCTCGCTGCCGACGGCTTGCCCGACCACACGAAGCCAACGCCGCGCGCACCGACGTGATCGGGTACACTTGCGCGAGCACCCCGATGCTCAAATAGTCCGACAGCCGAGGACCACCAGGCAGAACCGCTTGTGTTCGGGACATCCACCCCTCCGCGTTTCCCGCCTTTTCGGGACAGCATACAGGAGGCGTGAGTCTTAAAGCAACAGTATTGGGGCTAATCTCGATCAAACTTACGGCTGGCTTGGCCGTCCGGCGCCGTTGCGGCGCCCGGCCGCGGGGCGCCGCTGACTCCCAGCCGGTGGAAGCTCGCCCGGTCGCTGAATGCGGCAACGCCGGTTGACATCCTGCAACGGACCATCGGCGCGGGCCGACGGGAACGGCGGCGACGCCTCTCTCTCGCCCGGTCAGGAACGTTTCTTGCCTGTCTCCTTGGGCGTGCCGCAGAAACCGGTCGGTCGGCGCGCCGAGACGGTGGCGCCGCCTGGCGGCCGGCCGGCGACGCGCGCAATTCTCCGGAGGTCCTCCCATGCGACGACTGTGGATCATCACGCTGGCGCTTCTGATCGTCCCGGCCGCCGGCGCCGGCCAGCCGGAACCGCCCGCGGTGGCGCTGGCCGGCGTCTACCGCGAGGGCGTCGACCTCACGCGCTACTGGGTGAGCGAGAAGCTCGACGGCGTGCGGGCGCGGTGGGACGGTGAGGCGCTGTACTCCCGGCGGGGCGCCCGCTTCCACGCGCCCCCGTGGTTCACCGAGGGATTTCCGCGCGAGCCGCTCGACGGCGAGCTGTGGCTCGGCCGCGGGACCTTCGAGACGCTGTCCGGCATCGTGCGCCGGGCGACCCCCGACGACGAGGCGTGGCGCAACGTCCGGTTCATGGTGTTCGACCTGCCGGCGGACCCCGCGGACTTCGACGGCCGCCTGCGGCGCTTGCGGGCGCTGTTCGCCCGGAACGCGTCTCCGCACGTCGCGCTGGTGGAGCAGTTCCGGGTGGCGGACCACGCCGAATTGACGGCTGCGCTGGACCGGGTCGTGTCCGCCGGCGGCGAGGGCCTGATGCTGCACGAGGGCAGCGCGCGCTACCGGGCCGGACGCTCGAACGACCTGCTGAAGGTGAAGCGCCACGAGGACGCCGAGGCGGTCGTCGTCGCGCATCTGCCGGGCCGCGGAAAGTACGCCGGCATGCTCGGCTCGCTGCTGGTGGAGACGCCCGACGGCCGCCGCTTTCGGCTCGGGTCCGGCTTCTCGGACGAGCAACGCCGCCGGCCGCCGCCCGTCGGCGCGACCGTCACCTACAAGCACTACGGAACCACGCGCAACGGCATCCCGCGGTTCGCCAGCTTTCTGCGCGTGCGCCACTGACGAGCCGCGCGTGGGCCGCGGCGAAACCGCCTGCCGGCGGGGGTGAGGAGCGGCGTTCCCCGATTGACGCGCGTGGCGGCGGCGCCGCCCGGGCTGCCGCGGCCGCTACTGGCGGGTGAGGGTCAGCGTCCCCTGATCGACGGCCGGCGCCTGGCGCGACTCGTTGGTCGTCCACGTCCCCTCCAGGGTCGTCCGACTGAAGGACGTGACCGTCACCGCGATCGCACAATCGGCGCTGCCGAAGTAGCGCACAAACGCGGCGAGTTCCCTTGTCCAGGTGCTGAGCACCGGGAGCCGCGCGGCGGCGCACCGGGTCTCGGAGCACATGCTGGCCGCCTGGCGCGATCTGAATCATCTCGCGGCGGGACCGGAAGCCCTGACCTTCGTTTCGCTGTTCGACGCCGCGGCGGACGTCTGGCGGACGAGGACTTCCGGCTGGTCGAGCCGCTGTCGACGGTGTCGCGCTGGTCGCGGCCGGACGAGTTCGCGGCCGTGTTGCGCGACGCGGCATGACGGCCGCCGGCGCCTTCCGAGCGCGGCCTCGGACTGGAAATGGCCACGTGAAAAGGGACCCCTGCGGCCACGTGAAAAGGGACCCCCCAGTTTCCGTCAACCGGTCAATCGATGTCCTCCTTCTTGGATGAAGAGTGTTTTCGGGTTGTCGGACGTGATCTGGCTGTGACCGTGTGCTCGCCGGCGCGCACACGGTCACGCTGCCGGGGCCGACAGCGCGGGTCGTCGTCGCCCGCGTTGGGCATTCGCCGCGCGCGATCCGGAGCCATCAGCGGGCTCCCTTCTTGCCGGCGGCCGGCCTGCGGTTCCGCTTTGCGGCGGCCAGCCGGTAGCTGTCGCCGGTGGTCTGCAGTACCGCCGCGTGGTGCACGATGCGGTCGATGACCGCGGCGGCTGCGGTCGGGTCAAGGAAGACTTCGGACCAGCGCGCGAACGGCAGATTCGTCGTCACCACCAGGCTCCGGCGTTCGTAGCGCTGGCTGATGAAGCCGAACAGCAGGTCAGCGCCGGCCTTGTCGAAGGGCACGTAGCCGAGTTCGTCCAGGATGACGACGTCGCAGCGGGCGAGTTGGGCGAGCTTGCGGGCGAGACGGCCCTGCTGCTGCGCTTCGACGAGCAGCGTGACCAGTTCGGCGGCGGTCACGAACCGCACCCGGTAGTCGTGCTGACAGCAGGCCATCCCCAGGGCGATGGACAGGTGCGTCTTCCCGGTGCCGACGCCGCCGACGAACACGACGTTGGCGGCGTCGGCGACGAAGCGGCAGTCGAAGACCTGCAGGATCGCGCTGCGGTCGAGGTCGGGCTGCGCCTCGAACGAGAAGGCGTCCAGCGTCTTGAGCATCGGGAAACGGGCGTCCTGGATGCGGCGCTGGATACGCCGCTCCCGGCGTCCGGTCACCTCCAGGTGCGCCAGTTGCGCCAGATAGTCGGCGGGCGGTTGACGCTGGCGGGCGGCCTGCTCGGCGAGCGGCCGCCACTGAGCCGTGATCGTCGACAGGCACAGCGTCTTCAGGTCCGCAGCCAGATGCGGAGGTTCGATGATCGCGGCGGCCATCAGCAGGAACCCTCCACCAGCGCGTCATACGACGACAGCGTCGGAGCGGGGACGGTGACCCGCGCCAGTTCCGGACGCACGGCGGCGGCCGGCGGGCAGACTGGCGGCGGACCGGCCTGCTGCTGCCGCAGGAGGAGGCGCACCGTCTCCAGACGCGGCGAATGGCGCTCGAGGGCGGCGGTCACCGCGCGCTCGACCGCCGCCGCCGGGTGCGTCTCCAGCAACCGCAGCATCCGGACCCACTCCTGATCGGGCTTGCGCGTGCGCCGGGCGAGTTCGTCCCGCACGCGCCGCCACACCGGGGCCAGCCGCCAGCCCTGCAGCGCCGTCGCCTCGGCCGCAGCCCGGTGCTTGCGCTCGAGCAGCGGCAGCACGTGCAGCGCATCGAGCACCTTCGCGCCCCGGACGAACACGCGGCGATGCCGCGCGATCACCTCCGCGCCGGCCGTGATCACCACCCGGTCGTGGAACAGCTGCACCCACACCGGCCGGTAGGCGTGGCGGATCGGCGCCGAATACGCCACCTGGTCCACGCGGACGTGCCCGAACTTGTCGGCCACCCGCGCGACGACGCGGCAGGTGGCCGGCAGGTGAACGGGCAGCGCCCGCAGGCGCCGCCGCTCCTCCGCCAATGCCTCCTCGACCGAGCGTCCGTCGTCGAGATGGCGCAGCGGCAGATCCGCCTCCAGCTCCGTGATGATCGCCGCGTTGAGCGCCGACCAGCTCTCGACCGCCGGCCGCGGCCGGAACACCAGGTTGCGGACGTACTTCACGCCGCCCTCCACCGAACCCTTCTCCCACCCCTTGCCCGGCGCGCAGAACTCCGCCCGGAACGGATACCCGCCCCGGAACGCCTCGAACGCCTCGGTCCGCACCCGGTCCCGGCCCGCCAACACCTGCTTGACGGCCAGAGAGGTGTTGTCCAGAACGACGCGGCCCGCGACGCCCCCGAAATACTGAAACGCCGACGCGATGCCGTCGAGCAGCGACTCGACCCGCTCGACCGGATACGCCTTCGCAAAATACGCGTTGGAGAACGGCAGCGCCGCCACCAGATACTTGACCTTGCACGGCGCGCCGGCGATCTCGACCCACGACTCGCCGAAGTCGACCTCCATCGTCGTGCCCGGCTGTACGCTCCGGTGCACGAATGCCTCCCGAGACGTACCGGCCGCCCGCAACGCCGCGACGTAGCGGCGCACCGTCCGGGCCGGAACCGGTCCCGTCATCGGCAACAGCAGCCGGCGAATCCGTTGGGCGGTCAACCGCGGCTCCGCGCACAGCCACCGCTCGATCTGACCCCGCCACGGATCGAGGCGCCTCGGCCGCAGCGACGACACCCGCGCCGGCGGTGTCGGGCGGCCGATCGCCCGGCGCACCGTCTTGACGTCCAACTGCAACCGCCGCGCAATCTCCTTCTTCGAAACGCCTTCCGCCAGATGCATCTGGCGGATCTCGGCCCACTGGGACATCCTGATCACCTCTGCGTCCTCCCGGCTTAGACGACGAGACGACCGTGTCTCGCCCCTGCGATCTTCGCCAGGCGATCGCTGTCTCCCAACTGCTCAGGGGGTCCCTTTTCACATGGCCACGGGGGTCCCTTTTCATCTTGCCATTACCAGCCTCGGACGCCGACCCGTCCGGCGCCGATGCGCCCGTCGCCGGACGCGGCGCGAGTGGTATCCTGATCGCGATCGGCGGCGGCAGGGTGTCCGTTGCGCCGCGCCGCGCCCCCCGAAAGCATCCCGCCATGCCGTCACTCCAGTTCAAGGGCCGGGTCTTTCGTCCAGACTCGCCTGCGCTGCTTGGCATGGGGGTCGAACGGAAGTGCTGCGGTGCTCGGCGGAAACGCGGTCACCGGACACGCCGCGGCAGGTAGCGATCACGTCATGAGGGCGCTGCTTCCCTACGTACTCGAACTGGAACGACAAATGAGCACGCCGTGTCTTTCTGGACCGCAATGGGAAGCTATGGTGCGACCGCTGTCTGGACGGCGGACCGTCCCGTGAACTGCGAGACATCGTCTCGCTGGCGGACCTGAGGGAGCAAGGCGCGTTCTTCACCGGTCCTGAACTGGGACGGAGAGCGGCGCTCGCGTTCGGCCCTCCAACCGCTGACGAATCGGTGTACTTCGATCCTGCCTGCGGCGTGGGGGACCTGCTGCTGGCCGCGGCCGGCCGGTTGCCGCTGGCGCCCACGGCTGCCGAAACGCTTGCGCTCTGGGGCAACCGTCTGGCGGGATGCGATCTGGCGCCGGTGTTCGTCCGGGCCGCAAAGGCACGCCTTGCCCTGCTGGCCATGCGCCGTCGCGGCCACCGCGAGCAGATTGCGCCGGAAACGGTCCATGAACTGTTGCCGGCGATAACAGTCGGTGATGCAATGCGCTGTCCCGATCGCTACGCGGTAGCGGACCGGATCGTGATGAACCCGCCGTTCCGCGCCATCGGCGCGCCGGCCGGCTGTGCGTGGTCGGCCGGCCGCACCAACTCGGCCGCCCTTTTCGTGGAATCAGCGCTGCTCAACGCACGGGCAGGAACCCGGGTTGCGGCCATTCTTCCTGACGTCCTGCGCTCGGGAAGCCGCTACCGGCGCTGGCGGCGCATGGTGGGTGAAAATGCGATCGTGGATGAGATCGTTCCCTGCGGACTGTTCGATCGCCATGCCGACGTCGACGTCTTCCTGCTGCGTCTGACCGTCGACAACGGCAGGAACGTGCGAACCGACGTCGAATGGGCCCGCGTCGACAGCGACCGTGGCGCCACCGTGGCGAGCTACTTCAAGGTGCGCGTCGGCACGGTCGTGCCCCATCGCCACGGGGAGACCGGGCCGAAACATCCCTACGTGCACGCAAGGTCGTTGCCGCCCTGGGAGGCGGTCTTGAAGATTCCAGAGACACGACGCTTCACGGGAACGGTGTTCAGACCGCCGTTCGTCGCCATCAGGCGTACGTCCGGTCCCCGCGACCGGAGCAGAGCGGTGGCGACGATCGTACGCGGCAGGCGAGCGGTGGCAGTCGAAAATCACGTCATCGTGTGCCTGCCCGAAGACGGCTCGATCGAACGGTGTCGGGCACTGCTGGCGCGCCTGCGCAGCAGCAGGACCGACGACTGGCTCAACCGGCGCATCAGGTGTCGGCGCCTGACCACCTCGGCCGTTGCCGGGGTCCCCTGGTGGGAAGAGCCATGAGCACGGCGCGCATCCGGTTCTCGGCCGACATCCTGCGCCGCCTGGGCGAGGAACTGAATCCGCACCCGGACAAGGGCATCGTCGAACTGGCCAAGAACGCCTACGATGCGGACGCGACCAGATGCCGCATCGAGCTGCTCGGAACCGACCGGGCCGGGGGCGTCATCGTCGTCACCGACGACGGCGACGGCATGACGCCGGCCGAGATCGAACGAGGATGGCTGGTGCTCGGCAGCTCTTCCAAGGACGCGGCGCGGCGCACGCGTCTGGGGCGCATCCCGGCCGGCAGCAAGGGACTGGGGCGGCTGGCGGCCCTGCGCATGGGGTCGAGCGCACTCCTGACCACCGGGCCCCGGACCCAGCCAGGGGACGAGTACCGGCTGCTGATCGACTGGAGCGCGTTCGACGCCACCGATCTGGTCGATGACGTAAATCTGAACATCGACCATGCGGTGAGACCGCCGGACGCCGGCTCGGGTACGGAGATCCGGATCCAGGGCTTGCGAAAGGGCATTCAGCGCATGGAAGTCAAGCGCCTCGCCCGCGAGCTCATCCTGCTGGCCGACCCGTTCGGCGACGATCCTTCCGGGTTCGCCCCCACGCTCGTGGCTCCCGACTTCGACGACCTCGCCGCGCTGGTGCGGAATCGATACTTCGATGACGCCGAATACCATCTGTCCGCCCGCGTCGAAGAAACCGGCCGAGCGGCGGCCGTCGTCGTCGACTGGAAGGGCGAGCAGCTCTTCAGCGCGGAGCATGACGCCCTTGCGGCGTCCGGGAAAGGCAAGGGTTACGACTGTCCGGCCGCGCGCTTCGATCTGTGGGTATTCATCCTGGATCGTGACACCTTTTCGACGCAAACCGCCACCGTGCAGGAAGTACGCGAGTGGCTGGGCGAGTTCGGCGGCGTGCACGTCTACCACAACGGGCTGCGCGTCATGCCGTACGGCAACCCCGGCAACGACTGGCTGGAGATGAACCTGCGGCGCGTGCGCAGCCCGGAGGAGCGCCCGGGAACCAATACTTCCATCGGCCGCATCGACGTGACCGACACCAGTTCCCGGCTGGCGCAAAAGACCGACCGCTCCGGGTACGTCGAGGACGAAGCGTTCCGCGAGCTGGTCCGATTCGCACAAGGCGCCATGGACTGGATGGCCAACCGGCGGCTCGAACTGGCCGAGCGCCGCCGCACGTCCAAGCGCGGCGCCGTTTCGCAGACGTCACACAAGGCTGGAGTGGAGGTCAGAACGGCCATCCGCGACCTTCCGTCGGCGGCGCGCCCACCGCTCGACGCCGCGTTCGACCAGTACGAGCGGTCGCGGAATCGGGAGGCGGAGACGTTGCGAAAGGAGGTGCAGCTTTACCGCACGCTGAGCACCGCCGGCATCACCGCCGCGACCTTCGCCCACGAGTCGAGCGGCAATCCGATCAAGGTGATCAGGCAGTCGGTGGACGCGCTCGAACGCCGCGGCAAGGATATGCCGGGAGACTGGTACGGAACGCATTTTCGGCGGCCGGTCATGGGCATCCAAAAAGCTGTAAACAGCCTTGCCGTGCTCGGGAACGCCACGTTGCGGCTGCTCGACCATGGCAAACGGCGGTTGTCGAGAGTCGATCTGCATGACGTCGTACGCGAGGTGATGGACACGTTCCGCCCGTTCCTGGATGGAAGACACGTGACGCCGGCGGTGCGGCTGTGTCCAGGAACTCCGTACGTGCGCGGCAGCAGGGCGGCGATTGAGTCGATAGTCACCAACATCCTCAACAACAGCCTCACCGCGTTCGAGAGCGCCGGGACGATGGACCGAAGAATCGAGATCGAAACCACGGTCGAGGATGGCCGGTGGCGGCTGGCGGTGTCCGACAACGGTCCGGGAATCAACGACATCAGTACGCGCGACATCTGGCTCCCCGGACGCACCACGCGAAAGAACGGCACCGGACTGGGGCTCACGATCGTGCGGGATGCGGTGGCGGATCTGGGCGGTGCCGGTCGACGCCCGCGAACACGGCGTGCTGGGCGGCGCCGAGATCATCGTAGAGGTACCGATTCTGGGAGTCTGACGTGAGCGACAGCAGCCACGTGATCGAGCGGATTCTGATCGTCGATGATGATTCCTCGGCCAGAGAAGGATTCGGGTATCCGCTCGAGGAATTGGGGATCACGCCCGTCCCGGAGCCCGGGCCGATCACGGACCTGCAGCGGTTCGTCGAAGAGGTGCCGGGCCGCGCGCAGGCGGTGCTGTGCGATTATCGACTGAAGACGGACGGGAGATACTCTTCCGTCAACGGCGACGAGCTGGTCGCCGCGTGCTATCGACGGCGGATTCCAGGGCTGTTGTGCACGCAGTACAGCGACGTTTTCGTCGAAGTGAATCGGCGGTTCATTCCGGTCCTGCTCACGACGAGTTCGCCAACCCCCGAGGTCATCGACGCCGCCCTCCGGCGCTGCCAGGACGAACTCGCCGGCTCGGTTCATCCGGCCAGGCGGCCGTGGCGCACCCTGGTCCGGGTGCATGACGCCGAGGAAGCGGACTATTGTCACGTAGTCGTGCCCGTCTGGGATCCCCACAAAAAGATACGACTGTATTATCAAGACGTTCCCGAAGAGGTGCGACAGCGCGTGAAGGCGGGAGCGCGGTTGCACGCCAAAGTCAACGTCGGGGCCGACAGCTTCGAAGAAATATACTTCGATGAATGGGAGCCGGAATGACGCCGCGCGCGGAGCGGCTGCGGGAGACGTTGGCCGTGCTGGACGTCGGACACGGGAACAGCGCCGTCCTGTTTTCGGGCGACGACGTGGCGGTGTTCGATGCCGGAACCGGCTCCGGCCTGCTGGAGTTTCTCCGGCAGCAGTGCGTCGATCACGTCAAGACCGTTTTTCTTTCGCATGCGGATCAGGATCACATCGGCGGCCTGGTTGGCCTGCTGGCCGCGGAAATCGTCACGGTCGAGCGGGTCGTTCTCAATACCGACAGCTCGAAGGAGTCGGCGACGTGGGATGACCTGCTTTACGAGCTCGATGCGCGGCGCCGCGTGGGCAGGATCGTCTTTGACACCAGCATCACCGCGGGAGACAGCGAATCGTTCGGGGCGGTGACCGCGACGGCCGCCGCCCCGAGCCCGTATCTTTCCGCAAAGGGGCCCGGCGGCAGGGACCGATCCGGCAGGAAGATCACCAGCAATTCGATCAGCGCCGTGATTCGGCTCGCCACCGCCGCCGGTCCCGTCGCGCTGTTGACGGGCGATCTCGACCTGGTCGGTCTGGAGGATCTGAAACGCGCGGATGGTGACGTGACTGCGCCGATCCTGGTGTTTCCTCATCACGGGGGAGGAACCGGGAGCGCGGACGTTCCTGGATACGTCACCAGGCTGATCGAGCGCGTGCACCCGCGCGTCGTGGTGTTTTCCATCGGTCGCCGGAGAGAGGGAACGCCCGACCTCGAGATCGTGCGGCATCTTCGGCAGGTCGCGCCGGAGGCCCGCATCATGTGCACGCAGTTGTCCCGGTTCTGCGCGAAGTCGATTCCGGAGTTCACCGCGACCCATTTGTCGCCGACGTTCGCGCTCGGTCGAAGAGACCGAGTCTGCTGCGGCGGCGCCATTCTTGTTTCGCTGCATGATGCGACTGAGATTACGCCGGAATCCGACGGTCACTTGGCGTTCATCAGGAACGTAGCTGAATCGCCGCTCTGCTTCGGCGTCGAGCCGCCGAGTCGAGATTCGGCACGCCGGCAGGATGGAACGGCCGCCGGCGGCGCAGGGGAGGCTGTGGTGATGGACGCCAGCCGCCTGTGTCGGAACCTGCAACAGGAGATGGGCGCCCTGTTCACCTGCTTGGAGCAGGACGGCCGGCAGCGGATCCGCACGCCGTACCTCTATCCGGACGGCGACTGCATCGATCTCTTCTGCAAGATCGAAGACGGCGTGGTGACGGTGAGCGACCTCGCCGAAACCACGGGTTGGCTTCGCACGCAGACGGCCGCGCCCGGCCGATCGCCGAAGCATTCCACGCGCTGACGCCGGTCCGACCGTAGCAGGGTCGATCCGGAAGGCGAGCCTGCGCACAACCGGATCGTCGAGGGCGACAACCCCGTCGCGCGGAACGCTCGGTCAGCAGCCCACCAGCTTTCGCAGGCCGGAAACGAAGACCCGAAAGCTGCGCGACCGATTCTCTTGCCCCCCGCTCGCGTCCACGGACAGATGCGGGCCGATCGCCCGCGATCCGGAGACCTTCTGGTAGCGATTTCCATCATTGGTTCTGGTCACGCGTTCGAGTTCCTGCGCGGGGTTGGCGAGACGGTCGGGATCGCGGTACTTCGAGCGCAACTGCCTGTCGGCCAACCCCGGCAGCCCCATTCCCAGTTCTACCGCCTTCAGGTCGCCCAGATACCAGCTCTCCAGCTCGTGGCAGGCGATGCGGACCAGGGCATTCGGCTTGCCCGCTTTTTGACAGATTTCGACCAGCTCGTTCTTGACACGGACGCAATCCGCACGGTCCTTGTCGCGCAGCACCACGAAGCGGGAGTCGGGCGTGCGCCAACCTCGCAGCTTCTTCGGCAATTGTTTTTTCATGTCGCTCTTGCCTTCGAAGACTACGTATCGCGGGATTGTATCTTCGGACAGAAGCCTGGGAAGCAGGCCCTTCAACATTGCCTGTTCGGAAGGTCCTTCGAGAAAGAAAACCAGGTTGGTCATTGCGGATCGGACCCTTCGAAGAAGCCCTGTTTCCACAAGTGCCCCATCTGGTCTCCCTCGGCCATGAAGGAGGAGATCTGTTCGTCGTCGCGGGCGCGCCGCATTTGCGTAAAACCCCCTCGCTTGAACAGCCAGAAAACTTCGTCGAGCCTGACCGCGTTCAGGAAATCGGGCGAATGGGTGGACACGAACACCTGCCCGCCCCGGTTGGCGTAATTCCTGAACTCCTCCGCCAACTCCCACAACAGGGTCGGATAGAGCTGATTCTCCGGCTCCTCCACGCACAGCAGCGGATGCGGCTTCGGATCGTGCAGGAGCACGAGATACGCGAACATCTTGATGGTTCCGTCCGAAACGTACCGGTCCACGAACGGGTCCACGAAGGAGTCGTCGCGAAAACGGAGCAGAAGCCTGCCGTCCTCCGTCAGCACGGGCGTCACGGCGCTGACGCCGGGCACCCGCCGTTTCATGGCTTCGACGATCTTCCCGAAGACGTCGGGCGCACTCTCGTGAATGTTCCTGGCGACCAACTGGAGGTTGTCGCCCGTGACCGAAAGATGATCGGCGTATCCGGCCGCGTCTTTGCTGCCGCGCGCCAGATTGATGTGAAAATCGGAGACGTGCCAATTCTCGATCAACCGCCGAAAGGCGCTCGCCGCCCTGAACCGTTCGAACTGCCCGAGACCTTTGATGGCGAGCACGTCCCTGCCCACGGACTGCTGCTCGCGCGTCAACTCCTCGTCCGACTTGTCGAACGACTCTTCGTTGGTGATGGCGTAACCGGAACCGTCCGTGAAGTCCAGGAAGCGAAACGGAGAGCCGTACCGCCCGCGCTTGTAGCGCAGTATTTCCCGCCGGACGACGGGACGGTTCCTTTCCTGCCCGATCCGGAGAAGATACGTGACGAGACGGTTGACGCCCGCGATCTCCATGCGGAACTTGACTTCGATCTCGATCGGGCCGGGAGCTTCTCCCCTGCTGATGACCTCCGAGTAGCCGCCTCGCGTCTGCAACGCCTGGCGCACGTTGAACGTCAGGCAATCCTTCAGAAAACCGAAGACGTCGAACAGCGTGCTCTTTCCGGCGCCGTTTGCGCCCACGACCACGCAGCAGGACGGAATGTCCTGCATCCTGACGTCTCTGAAACTCTTGAAGTTCCTCAGCCTGATCGATTCGATGCGCATCTTCGTCGCCCTGCGCCTTGTCCCGGGAAACCCGTCACACTGCCCCGGTGGGACCGGGTTGCCGGACGCCCTTGAGGTTGAACAGATCGTAGAACGGATGCCCCACGCCCCGCGGCAGGCCCGCCGCCGCCACCCATGTCGATTGCTGCGACCCGGCGGCGCGCCTCGTGCACATCGCCATGCCCGCCAGTGTAGAACAGAAGAGCCGTTGCGTCGATTCCCGGGAAGCCCGGCGCGTCGTGCGCGGCCCGCGGCGCCGGCTCACGCCCGCAATGGCCGCCGAACGCACCAACCGGGCCATCCGCCTGCGGCTCGCCGCATCCCCGGCGGCGGACAGTTCCAGATAAATCCGGGAAGCGCCATGCGTCCCGCGGCCGCGTCCGTGTTGCGCGACGCGGCACGAGGGCGGCCGGCGCCTTCCGAGCGCGGCCCCGGACGCCGATCCGTCCGGCGCCGATCCGCCCGCGGCCGGGCGCGGCGTGAGTTGCGCGACGCGGGATGAGGGCGGCCGGCTCCTTCCGAGCGCGGCCCCGGACGCCGATCCGCCCGCCGCCGGCGCGGCGCGAGTGGTATCCTGATCGGCGGCCGGCGGCGGCGGGGTGTCCGCCGCGCCGCGCCGACACGCGCCGCTGAACGCATCCCGCCATGCCGTCGCTCCAGTTCAAGGGCCGGGTCTTCGTCGAGAACTTCCACCTCGGCGCGCCGTTCCACGCGCTGACGCCGGTCCGCTCGAAGGGCCTGAGCCGGAAGGCGAGCCTGCACGACAACCTGATCGTCGAGGGCGACAACCTCCTCGCGCTCAAGGCGCTGCTGCCCACGTACCACGGCAAGGTGAAGTGCGTCACCATCGACCCGCCCTACAACACCGGCAACGAGAGCTGGGCCTACAACGACCGCGTGAACTCCCCGATGATGAAGGAGTGGTTCAGCAAGGTCGTGGACCGCGACGACCTGACCCGCCACGACAAGTGGTGCTGCATGATGCTGCCCCGCCTGAAGCTGCTGCGGGAGCTGCTCCGCGACGACGGCGCGATCTTCGTCTCCATCGACGACAACGAGGTGCACCGGCTGCGCTGCCTGATGGACGAGGTGTTCGGGGAGGAGAACTTCGTCGCGACCGTGATCTGGCACAAGATGGACAGTCCCAAGAATACGGCTCTTCATTTCAGTGAAGATCACGACTATGTGATGGTGTACGCGCGCAGCGCGGAAAAATGGAGACCGAACCCTCTGCCGCGGTCGGACGAAATGGTCGCGCGTTACAAGAACCCGGACAACGATTCGCGTGGACCGTGGTTGCTCAGCGATCTCGCTGCCCGCAATGCCTACGCGCAGGGCCGGTACTCCATCACGACGCCTTCGGGAAAGGTAATCAAGGGACCCCCGGCTGGAAGTTATTGGAGAATCAGCAAGGAGAAGTTCGAAGAGCTCGACAAGGATGGTCGTATTTGGTGGGGCAAGACGGGGAGTATTCGTCCGGGAATCAAGCGATTTCTTTCGGAGGTTCGGGAAGGCGTCGTACCGCAGACGTTGTGGCCGTGGAAAGACGCCGGGAGCACCCGAAACGCAAAGCAGGAGTTCAGCTCGGTCATGGGACTCGGACCGGCGGAGGACGCATTCGTCACACCGAAGCCGACGAAACTCATCCGTCGCATTCTGCAGATCGCCGCCGACAAGGACTCCATCGTCCTCGACTCCTTCGCCGGCTCCGGCACCACCGCCCACGCCGTGCTCGCGCTGAACAAGGAGGACGGCGGTGACCGGCGCTTCATCCTGATCGAGTGCGAGGACTACGTCGACTCGATCACCGCCGAGCGCGTGCGGCGCGTGATCAAGGGCGTGCCGTCGGCGAAGGACGAGTCCCTGAAGGCCGGTCTCGGCGGCGGGTTCAGCTACTTCCGGCTCGGCGCGCCGCTGCGCCGGGAGTCGCTGCTCGAGCCGGCGAAGCTGCCGAGCTACGAGAAGCTGGCCGCCTACGTCTTCTTCACCGCCACCGGCGAGGAGTTCGAGCCGGACAAGGTGCGGCGCGACCGCTGGTTCATCGGCCGGAGCCGCGTCCACGACGTCTTCCTCCTCTACACCGACGACGTGGAGGAGCTGAAGAATCTGGCGCTGACGAGGCGCATCGCCGAGACGCTGCCGCGCGGCGAACGCCCGAAGCTGGTCTTCGCGCCCACGAAGTATCTGGGTCAGGAGATGCTGCACCGCTACGGCGTCACCTTCCAGCAACTGCCGTTCGAGATCTACGAATCGGTCGAGAAGCTCGAACGATGATCCTCAAGGAGTACCAGCAGCGGGCGCTGGACCGCGTCGGCGCGTTCGTCGAGCGGCTGGCGGAGTGGCGCGGGAAGGCGGCCAAGGCGCGCGCGCACGATCCCGACCTCACGTTCGACTGGGTCGGGAAGGCGTGGGAGGCGGCGGCGCCCGGCCGCGCGTACCTGGCGCGCCGCAACGGCCTGGGCGAGCCGCTGCCGTCGTTCTGCCTGAAGGTGCCGACCGGCGGCGGCAAGACGCTGCTGGCGACGAAGGTGATCGACTGCGTCAACACCCGCTACCTGCGCCGGCAGACCGGGCTGGTGCTGTGGATCGTGCCGACCACGCAGATCTACGGCCAGACCCTCAAGGCGCTGAAGGACCGCGACCACCCGTACCGCCAGCAGCTCGACGTGGCGTCGGCGGGCCGCACCCTGGTGCTGGAGAAGACGAGCGGCTTCGGCCCGCGGGACGTGCGGGAGCGGCTGTGCGTCCTGCTGCTGATGCTGCCGTCGGCGAACCGCGAGACGAAGGAGCAGTTGCGGATGTTCCGCGACGCGGGCGGCTTCGACCGCTTCTTCCCCGCGGACGACGACGCCGCCGGCCAGGAGAAGCTGCTCGCCGCGGTCCCCAACCTGGACACGTTCGCGCCGGACGGCGGCGTGTGGGGCGCGGCCGTCAAGACCTCGCTCGGCAACGCGCTGCGCCTGCTGCAGCCGCTCGTCGTCCTCGACGAGGGCCACAAGGCCTACAGCCTGAATGCGCGGGAGACGCTCGAGGGGTTCAACCCGTGCCTGATCGTCGAGCTGACGGCGACGCCGCCGCGGGGCGCCAACGTGCTCGTCGAGATCTCCGGCCGCGAACTGCACGCCGAGGAGATGATCAAGCTCGACCTGCACGTGGTGAACAAGGCGAACGCGAGCTGGCAGGACACGCTGCTCGCGGCCATCGAGCGGCGCGACGCGCTCGAGGAGGCGGCGCGCGCGCACGAGGCCGACACCGGCGCCTACGTCCGGCCGATCTGCCTCGTGCAGGTGGAGCGCACCGGCCGGGACCAGCGGCGGGCCGGGGTGGTTCACGCCGACGACGTGCGCGACTACCTGCTGCGCCACCCGCGCATCGGCGCCGAGCAGATCGCCGTGAAGACCAGCGGCCGGGACGAGTTGAAGGCGGTGGACGAAGCCGGCGGCCTGCTCTCGCGCGACTGCCCCGTCCGCTACATCGTCACGAAGCAGGCGCTGCAGGAGGGCTGGGACTGTTCGTTCGCCTACGTCCTCGCGATCCTGACCAATCCGGGTTCGAAGAGCGCGCTGACGCAGCTCGTGGGCCGCATCCTCCGCCAGCCGTACGCGGCGAAGACCGGCGTCGCGGCGCTCGACGAGAGCTACGTGTTCTGCTTCCAGCGGCGCGGCGCCGACCTGCTCGCGGAGGTGCGCAAGGGGTTCGGCCTGGAGGGTCTGCAGGACCTGGAAGGCCGGATCACGGACGACGCGGACGGCGCCGACGACGGCCGGTCCGGCGCGAAACGGACCGCCCGCCCGCGCGAACGCTACCGGCGGGCCGCCGCCGATCTCGTGCTGCCGGCGTTCCTGATCCGGGACGGCGGGCAGTGGCGTCCGGCGCAGTACGAAACGGACCTGCTGTCGCGCATCCCCTGGGACGACGTCGACCTGTCGCCCCTCTTCGACATCGAGCTCGGCGCCGGCGAGCGGGACGTGGCGCTGCGCGCGGGCCTCGACGCGGACCCGCTGGCGGCGCATCCCGGCGGGCAGGACGCCGGCGGGCAGGACGCCGGCGCCGATGACGGAATCGACTACTACTTCGCCGCCAGCCACCTGCTCGACGCGATGCCGAATCCGTGGCGCGGCGCCGAAGCCGCCCGGCGGGTGTTCGGCGCGCTGCTGGCCAGGCATCCCCGCGGCCGCGTGGCCGCGAACTACGCGTTCGTGCTCGAAGAGCTGCGCAAGCGGCTGGAGCGGGAACGCGACCGGCTGTCGCGGCAGGTGTTCTCGCAACTGCTCGACGCGGGGACGATGCGCTTCCTCGTCGTGGCCGACGACCTCGCCTTCAACCGCCTCCCGCGCCGGATCGAGACCTCCGGGGCGCGGCAGGCGAACCGCGAGGACGGCGGCCAGTACCAGCGCAACCTGTTCGACGTGACCACCGAGGAGGAGCTGAACGGCCTGGAGAACAAGGTCGCCACCTATCTCGACGGGCAGGCCCGCCTGTTCTTCTGGTACCGGAACCGCTCGCGCCGCGACTACTACGTGCAGGGCTGGAAGCCCGGCCGCATCTATGCCGACTTCATCCTGACGCTACGGCCGGACGAGCCGGGCGTCGGCGACGAGTACCACCGCGTCTTCGTCGTCGAGACGAAGGGCATGCACCTCGGGCGCTCCGAGGACACCGAGTACAAGCGCTCGGTCTTCGACCTCTGCTCGCGGCACGCGCGCAAGGCGGACTGGGCCGAGTTCGTCCCCGCCATGCGCAACCGGGTGATGCGCTTCGAGGTGGTCGACGAGGCGGAGTGGAAGCTGCGCCTCAACGCCCTGCTCGCGGGTTGACGGAGCGTCGCGCGCCATGGCCCGACCTTACGCGAGAGAGATGGCCCTGTTGGCCGAGACATTCGACTGGGCTACAGCGGTTGAAATCGAACCGTTGCTCCAGGCCGTCCGCGTCGCCGGCCTTTCGCCGCTTCGCATCGTCGGCTCCGGCGGCTCCCTCACCGGCGCCCATGCGATGGCTGGACTGCACCAACGTCATACAGGTCGTCTCGCCTCGGTCGTCACTCCGCTCGAAGCGATCGATGAACCACTCGGCGCGGCCACCGCCACCTGGCTCCTGAGCGCGGGTGGCGGGAACGCCGACGTGCTGGCGGCGGCGAAGGCGGCGATTCTGCGCGAACCGCGTCAAGTCGGCGTCCTTTGCGGTCGGGCGTCTAGCGCCTTGGCCGCACTCTGCCGGCGGCATCCATTCGTCGACCTGTTGCTCTACCCGCCGCCCGCCGGCAAGGACGGCTTCCTCGCCACCAACTCGCTTTTCGGCTTCACCGCTCTTCTCACGCGAGCCTACGCCATCGCGCTCGGTTCAGGCGCCGATTGGCAGGCCGTGGTCGACCATGTGCGCCCCCTGCTTTCGGATGGCGCCGCCATTCCAAAGGCGTGGAAGGCGGCCACCACGCCGCTCTGGACACGATCCACGACGCTTGTCCTGCATGGACCCTCCACACGGATCGGGGCGGTCGATATCGAGTCGAAGTTCACCGAGGCAGCGCTCGGCCACGTTCAGATCGCCGACTACCGAAACTTTGCCCACGGCCGGCATCACTGGCTCGCCAAACGGAGCGAGACGAGCGCCGTGCTCGCCTTCGTCACCAACGAGGATCGCGAGCTCGCCGAGCGCACCCTCGATCTGATCCCGGCCAACGTTCCTCAGGCGCAAATCACCTTCGCCGGCGGGCCGGGAGCCGTGGCGCTCGCTGCGCTGCTCGCGGCGCTCAGGATCACCGGGTGGGCCGGGTGCAACCGGGGTATCGATCCAGGGCGCCCGGGAGTGCCGGAATTCGGTCGTCGGCTCTACAACCTTCGGCCCCGACAACCCCGAAGCGGTGCGAGGGCGCCGCGCCTCACACCGCGGGAGGCCGCCGCGATAGCGCGGAAGGCGGGCGTCGCTCCGGGGCGCCTTGCCGCCTTGAAAGATCTTGACCGCTGGCGCGACGCGCTTGAGGTTTTCCTTACCCGCCTGCGTACCGCTGGCTTCGCCGGAGTCGTCCTCGACTACGATGGCACGATAGTCGATGCCCGACGCCGGTTCGAGCCCGCGGCGCCAGCAATGATTTCCGAACTCGCCCGCATCGCTGAAGCTGGCGTTCACGTCGGGATCGCGACGGGCCGAGGCAAGTCGGTCCGACGTGATCTTCAGAGCCGCCTGCCGCGCAAGCTCTGGCGTCTCTTTCTCGTAGGTTACTATAACGGCGCGGAGGTTGCGTCGCTCGAAGACGACGGTGTTCCGAATGCGTCCGCGAACGTCTGTGACGCTCTTCAACCACTCGCCGGCGCCCTGCGCCGCCAGCCAGAGCTTTCCAGGTGCGCGCGCCAGGAGGAGCGGTCCTTCCAGATCACGCTCCATACCCGCATCATGCCAGTGAATCGGCTTTGGGCGCTCGCTCACCAAGTCATTCACACGACCGGCGTTCATGACGTTACAGCTACCTGCTCCAGTCATTCGGTCGACTTCGTGACGGCGGGAGTGTCAAAGTTGAACGTCGTTCGACGGCTACGCGAGACGGTCGGCGAAGATCCGGTGCTCGCCATCGGAGATCGAGGCCGCTGGCCAGGCAACGACCATGAGCTGCTCGGCGAACCGTTTGCGCTCGGGGTCGATGAAATCAGCATCGATCCCATGACCTGCTGGCACTTGGGCGCACCGGGACAGCGCGGCCCGACGGTCACGCTCGATTACCTCTCTGCGTTGAACGCGCAAGATGGGCGTTCGAGGTTCGCAAAAGGATCGCTGCAATGAACCAGGACCTTGGACTGAAAGTACTGGCGCAGATCATGCGCTGGACGGACGAAATAGCCCGTCGGGAATTTCAATGGCTGAAGCTGATGGCGCGTCTCAAGTACGACGGCTACCGAGACTTCCAGGCCGGCATGCGCTTCGTCGAGAGTCTGGTGACGTGGCTTCGGCAGTTCAAACCATGCGATCGGGAGACTGCCTACGCCTTCATTCGCCACACCCTCGTCTACATCGGTCCCGGCGAGATGCAGCGCCTCGTCGAGCAGTTCTATCCACGCACCGTTCGGGATCGCATCGTCCGCATGGTGGCGGCCGAGCGTGACATCCCATCTTATCGAGTGCTTGCCGACCCGGACGCCCGGAAGACGGAGGAACGCCTGCGCCGTCAGACCTTGTTCATGGGTCTGAGTGACGGAGCGCGAATCGACACGATGCGCCGGGCGAATTCGGGACTCAGCAACGAGCAATTCGCTTCGAGCACCCAGGTCGACACCGAGAAGTGGAAGGATCTGCTCGATCATCTTCGCACGGACCTGAACGATCCGAGGGCGCGATTTCGCCTCGTCTATCTGATCGACGACTTCGCCGGCACCGGGACTTCGTTTCTCCGCTTCGACGAAGCGAAAGGCGAATGGAAGGGCAAGCTGGTTCGTTTCAGGCACTCGGTCGAGAACGCCAACAGGGACCTCAACTTGTTCGAAGACGAGTGGGAGCTTTGCGTCCACCACTACGTGGCGTCATCGTTCGCCGAAGAATCCGTCAAGGAGCGCCTCAAAAGGGCGACGACGGACGCCGCCTTCACTGACGGCTGGGCTCGGAAGATGCACTCGTCCTGCGGCATGGTCCTTCCGAAAGATTTGCCGATAGACGCGGTTTCCGGCCGCCACGACGACTTCATCCAATTGACCCAGACCTGCTACGACCCGATAATCCGCACGAAGCACACCGACGTCGGCGGCGCGCCTCACCTTGGTCTCGGCTATGCGCGCTGCGCGCTGCCCCTTGTGCTTGAACACAATACTCCGAACAACTCGGTCGCCCTGCTTTGGGCGGAGACCGACGGCGGGGATCGAAGTGGCGTTCCCGCGCCAGCCATGCGACCACTCTTCCGCCGCCGTCAGCGGCACGCTTGAGAGGCGTACGCAGCATGGCGAACCCTTTCGAGAAGCGAGCGACCGAATATCTCCGAGACGACGAGGCTTTCCTCGCCTTGGTCACTCCGGAGCCACTCGTTACCTTCTTCCAGAATCATGCTCAAGAAGATCGCCTTTACGATCGCTTGGCGGTGGTCATAGGAACGCCGGGGAGCGGAAAAACCACGCTCGCGCGGCTCTTCCAGTTTTCGACACTGACGACCCTGCTGGGCAATCGCGACACGACCAACCGCAAGCCGTTGATCGACGCGCTCACGGCCTGTCGCGCGATTGGCGATGAGAGACCGGCGCTCATGGGCGGACGGCTTCCGCTCGAGGCCGAGTATCGGGACTTCTGGGAGTTCCCTTATCCGGAAGACCTCAAGACGAACCTTATGACCGCGCTGCTGCAGGCCCGCAGCGTATTGGTGTGGCTTCGGAACAGCAAAGCCGGCGGGGTGCCAATTGAACAGGTCGAAATCATTCCGCGCGCGGATGCCCACGCCGCACTCGCCGCCATCGGCGGCGAAGCCGGACCGGGGCTGTTTGAGCGCGCCCGCGAGGTCGAACGCGCCATCTATCGAATATCGGCCGCTCTCATGCCGCCGGGCATAGAAGAGATCGACCGAGAGGCGGTCGCCGCCTACCGGCCCTTTGACGTCATCGAGGAATTCCGAATCACCGACGGCGAGCAAGTACGGCGGATCCGCCCCTTCGTGGTGTTCGACGATGCGCACCGTCTCCATCCCGAACAGTTCGCAGCGCTTCGGCGTTGGCTTGCTCGGCGCGAACTCAAGGTCTCAAGATGGATCCTGACCCGGCTCGATGCGCTGACCCCGCGTGAGGTGCTTCTGGACCCGACCACGAGCGCAGATGAGTCCGGGATCCAGCGATCCCGCGAAATCACCGTCATCCAGATGCAGAATGGCGAGGAGCGCAGAAGCCAGCGGCGGACGTTCCGCAAAATGGCCAAGAACATGGCGGGACGCTACTTGAGTCAGATGGACGTGTTCAACCGGCGCCGCCTCCACGATCTCGGCGATCTGCTGTCGACGACGGCCACGTCGCTTCGGGCTGGCGATCTCCAGCAACTCGGAAGACACGTCGATGCCCTGCAACGCGGATACGGCATTTCCGCCGAGCGTCGCCGTCGACTTGAAAAGGAGATCGGCGACTACCTTGAAAACGCCAGAGAAAACAGCGAAGACTTGCGGCTGGGGATGTTGTCGGTGTTGCTTGAGCGTTACGCAAAGCGAACGTCGCAACGCAGCCTGTTCGAAGACGATTCTGACGATGCCGAGCCCAACCGTGTGCTGAGGGTCGACGCCGGCGTTGCGGACGGAGCCCGCATTCACATGCTGCACCAGTACAAACGGCCATACTTCTTCGGCATCGATACTTTATGCGACGCGAGTTCGGAGAACGCCGAGCAATTTCTTCAACTTGCTGCGCAGCTTGTTTCGCGATTGGAGACCCGATTGATCCGCGGCGGAAACGCGACGCTCACGAGCGGTGAACAGCATAAATTGCTGCGGGAGCGCGCGACGGAGATGGTGCGTGACTGGAGCTTCCCGGAGTGTCATCTCGTTCGTCGGATCGCCGACGGCATCTCCAGCGAATGCTTGAACAAGAGCCGGGAGGGCAACGCTTCCCTCGGCGGCGGCGCCACCGCCTTCGGCATCCCGCAGGAGGAATTCGACAAGATTCCCGACTCCCATCCGCGTCTGGCGCGCGTGCTCCAATTCGGCGTCGCCTACAAAGCGTTCATACTGGTTCCCAATCACGGCGCGAAGAAGCGCCTCTGGTGCCTGATCGAGTTGGGCGGCGTGCTTCTTCTTCACCACGGGCTTACCCTCAAGCGAGGCGGCTTCCTCGAACGTCGCGCCGACGATCTGTTGCGGTTTCTTCGCGAATGCTGAGATGAGTGACGGACGCCGCTGGGACCCTTGCGTAGCCCATCGAGACGATGAAGTGGACAGGTTTCTCACCTCCTACTTTTCGCGGCGGGACCGGAAGACTCTTCTTGTGGCGGGGGCCGGCTTCGATCCCCGGTCATGCATCGTCGCTGCTCGGATCGGTGAAATCTCCGCGAACATGCGTGCGTTGCTCCTTCAGGAAGACCGTCCCGATCCGCCGCGGGATCAATCGGACCGAGCCGAGGCGAACACGAAGGCTCTTGTCGCCACGCTTGCCGAACGGCGAGTCGAGCATCACGTCGAAAAGATCGAGATCTTCGCACGGGACGGAGCGGTTGTCGGCGGACGCAACGTCATCAAAATTCTCCACCGACAGAACCTGGAGGTCCTGACGGATGTGGTCGTCGATGTCAGTGCGCTGTCGGCGGGTACGAGCTTTCCGCTCATCCGCTACCTCGCCGAGAGTGTTTGCCGCGGCAAAGGGCCAGCGAACCTGCACGTATTCGTCGTTCACGCTCCCAGCTTGGACGCCGGCATCCAGTCGATAGCAGGTGATGCGCCCGGTTACGTCCATGGTTTCACGGGCGGTTCGACTCTCTCTGGAATAGCTGACGCGGCGAAGCTGTGGCTGCCTCGGCTGGCCACCGGAACGGGAAGACGCGGCGCGCTTGGACGGCTTTACGACTTCGTCGATCCTCACGATACGTGCCCCATTCTTCCTTTTCCAGCCATCGATCCCCGCCTCGGCGACGTGCTGGCCGCAGAATATCTGACCGAACTCGAAAGCACCTGGGAAGTCGATACGCGCAACATCGTTTACGCTGATGAAGGTGACCCGCTGGATCTATATCGAACCGTTCTCCAACTGGACGATCTTCGCAGGCCGGTCTTTGAGGAAACCGGAGGCTCCACACTCGTGCTTTCTCCACTCGGCGGCAAGGTGATGGCGCTTGGCGCGCTGATGGCGGCGCTGGAGCGCGATCTGCCCGTCGCTTACCTGGAGCCGTTCGGCTACGAACTCAAGGCTGCCGTACCGGCGAAGCTCGAACGGCCGAATCTCGTACACGTATGGCTGGAGGGCGAGGTCTATCCTCAACCCAGGCCGATCTTGCTGAATGCAGGGAGCGCTGCGGGATGAAGTCCGTCACTCGGCCCAAAATCGTCGGGACAGGATTAATCGCTCTTGACGTGGTCATTGGCCCCGATCCCGGCGCGCCCGTCCGTTGTTGGACGGGCGGAACCTGCGGCAATATACTTTTCATCCTGGCGTATCTCGGATGGGATGCTTACCCGATCGCGCGAATGAACGGCGACGCAGCTTCGGAGCTCGTCTGCGCCGACATGTCGAGTTGGGGGGTCCATCTTGATTGGACCACGTGTCCTCCAACCACACATACGCCCATTGTCGTCCAGGAAATCCGGCGTCGCCGAGACGGTCGTCCTGAACATCGGTTTTCATGGTCTTGCCTGCGTTGTGGAAAATGGCTCCCGCCTTTCAAAGCGATTACAATTGACGTAGTGGAAAGAATAAAACCGGCGCTGCGTGGCGCATCGGTTTTTTTTCTCGATCGCTTGTCTCGCGCAACTCTTTTCCTGGCCGCCGAAGCGTCAGAGCGCGGCGCCGTGGTGGTCTTCGAGCCATCCGGCAATGCGCCGGAAAAATTCATGCCGGAGGCCATTTCACTCGCGCATGTCGTCAAGTATGCGGACGACCGGTTTGATGAAGTTGACGGCATGATGACAGATGACTCCGCCGCGTTGCTTGAAGTGAAGACCTTTGGTGAGCAGGGCCTGAAATATCGTCATAAGTTTGGCCGCGGCATTTCGAAATGGATGCATCTCAAGGCGATTCCTGCGCCGCGGCTTGCCGATTCCTGCGGCGCCGGCGATTGGT
Organism: Vicinamibacterales bacterium; assembly: GCA_965203565.1. GTDB lineage: Bacteria > Acidobacteriota > Vicinamibacteria > Vicinamibacterales > UBA8438 > JAAXGX01. The sequence goes on from OZ241896.1 coordinate 211,714, forward strand.
GCACGGCCGGCCTCATTGCCAAAGCCGCGGTCGGCGGACAGAAGGGGCTGCGCCGCACCGGCGCCCGCGGCATTCGAGCAGCGCTACGCTACGGTCAGGCGCTTGCAGCTTGGAATTGCAGCTTCGAGGGGGCGAGAGGCGGCATGTACGCAGTGTCCCCGCAGACGTTCAAGCGCCAGATCGCCGGACTGCTGAACGGCAAACTTGAGGAAGTCAGCGCGGGGCGTGCGGGAGTCAAGTGGGCGCAGGTTGTGACTTGTCCGGCCTGTCCACCGGAGAGCGAAAGCAATGATGACGGTGACGCGCCTCGAAGTCGCCGACGAGGCGGAGACCGCCCCATCGCCGCCGCTGTCCGGACGGCGGACTGACCGACAGCAGTGGACAGTTGTCGCGCGCCCGCGGCTCAGGAGCCGGCCGCGGCCTCCTCGGCGCGGGCGCCTTCGAGGATGTTCATCAGGCCGTAGTTGCCCTCGTGGCAGGCGTACTCGAAGACGGCGCTGTCGGTGCGGCGCAGCGGGATCGACACGGAGAACGTGCGGGTGAACACCTCCGCGTCGTCGTAGGTGTACTCGTAGAGCAGCGTGCCGGCGTCGACGCGCGTCAGCCGCTCGGTCAGCCGCAGCCGCTCGCTCGGTCCGACGGCGCGCGGCCCGATGCTGAAGCCGCGGTCGGGCCTGAAGTTCGCCGTCTCGATCACCAGCGTGTCGCCTTCCCAGCGGCCGCGGCCGTCGCCGAGCCACTGCGGGATGCGCCGCGGCAGCGGGGCGCGCCCGTCCAGCGGCACGACGCGCGCTTCGTGCACCATCTCCGTGAAGATCACGACGTGGTCGGGCGTCTGGAACACCTGCAGGTAGTTGTTGTAGGCGCTCGGCATGACGGGCGGACCGGAGTTGAAGCCGAGCAGGCATCGCTCGCCGAGCCCGCGGTCCTCCGGACCGTCGACGCCGACCCCGCCGAAGTGCATCCGCGCCGGGCGGCCGCCCGCGGCGCGCTCCGCCGCGGCCTTCCGCTCCTCCTGCGGCGTGAAGGCGGGCAGCCGCCCGTCAGGGGGATCCACGATGAGCGACGACTGCCGGGTCGGCAGGACGCCCGATCCGTTGTCGAACCAGAAGTTGTTGTAGTTGGGCGGCGTGAGGTTGTCGGTGTTGACGCCCTCGGCGAACTGCGACGCGTTGATCTGCTCCTGGACCGCGGCTTCCTCCGGGGTGAACTCGGCCCGGCCGGCGAGCTCCGCAGGGCGCTGCAGCGGCGTCGCCGTGCCGAAGTCGTACACCCCCTGGAGGTCCGGCGCGCCCCAGGCGGTGCGCGGCGCCGTCTGCGGCGCGGACTGCGCGCCGGCGGACGGCGGACCGGCGATCAGGCCGGCGAGCAGAGCGGCGGGGAGCGCGGGCTTGAACGACATGGATTCCCCCTTGTTGCGTTGACGTTCAATCGAGTCCCAGCAGTCGCGCGGGGTTGCGCCGGGCCATCAGGTCCACCTCGCGGTCGGAAACGCCCGCGGCCCCGAGGGCCCGGATGAAGGCGCGCAGACCGTCGGTGTGGACCGGATTGCCGGCCTGGCCGAAGTCGGACGAGATCAGGAAGTGCTCGGCCCCGACCTGCCGGATCGCCTGCACGTATTCCTCCACCGAGTGGCTGCCGCGGTGCACGGCGAACCAGTCGAGCTCCATCACCGCGCCTTCCGCCGCCATCCGCCGCATCTGATCCACCGTGGCGTGCTGATGGAGCGGATGCGTCACCAGGAACTTGCGTACGCCCTGCGCCTTCGCGGCCGGTATCAGGAGCAGCACCTCCTCCGGCATCGCGTGTCCGGTGGCCAGCACGAGGTCGTGCGCGCCGATCAGCGCGAACACTTCGACCAGCGGCGCCACCGGCGCGCCGGCCTCCAGCACCGGCACGAACGGGTCGGACGGGCTGCGTTCGACGACGTCGCCGTTCCGGTCGATGCGGTACGGGTTGAACTCGGCGTCGAACGTCGGCAGCCAGACGACCTTGCCCCGGCCGCCCTCGAACGCGATCATCTGCCGCACCGCCTCGGGGTTGATCCCCCCGACCGAGCGGTTCAGCACCACCCCGCCGAATATCTCCAGGCCGTCGACCTGCGCCATGGCCAGCGCGGCGCGGTCGGCCGTCATCGTGAAGTGGTTCTTGAGCACCATGCCGCGGAGGCCGGCCTCCTTGAACAGCCGCGCCGCCTCGACGTCGTCCAGCGAACGCGGCCGCGAGTCGGGACCCGCGTGGGCGTGGAAGTCGATGACGCCCGCCAGGGAGACCGGCTCGTCCTGGGCCGCCGCCGCGGAAGACGTCAGCGGCAGGGCGAGCGCCGCAGGCAGCAGCCATCGCAGCATGACGCATCGCTTATACATCAATCGGCGGCGAAAGTCATGCCGCTTCATGCGCCGGCTGAACGAAATACGTAGTAGGATGGCTCGCGCGGAGGAAGCGACCCCTGTGAGAACCTTGGCGGCCTGCGCGGTCGGGTTCGTCGTGGCGGCGGCGGGCGGGCACGCGCGCCCGGGCACCGCGGAGGCGGCGTCCTCTCCGGCCGGTCCGGCGCAGCAGCAGGCGGCCTCTCCCGACGGGTCCGGGCCGGCTCGGGTCCGGGCGGTCCTGGACCGCTACTGCGTGACCTGCCACAACGGCCGGCTCCGAACCGCCGGCCTCGCGCTGGATGCGATGGACGCCGGGCGCGTGGGCGGGCGCGCCGAAGCGTGGGAGAAGGTGGTGCGGAAGCTGCGGGCCCGGGCGATGCCGCCGCCCGGCCGGCCGCGGCCGGACGAGGCCGCCTACGCCGCCGTGGCCGCCGCGCTCGAGACGGCCCTCGACCGCGCCGCCGACGCCGACCCGAATCCCGGCCGGACGCCCCCCCATCGTCTCAACCGCGCCGAATACGCCAACGCGGTTCGCGACCTGCTCGGGGTGGAGGTCGACGGCCGCGCGCTGCTGCCGCCCGACGACGCGGACCTGGGCTTCGAGAACATGGCGGACATCCTGTCGATGTCGCCGGCGCTGCTGGAGCGCTACCTGTCCGCGGCGCGGAAGATCGTCCGCCGGGCGCTGGGCGATCCGGAAGGCGGTCCGACGACCGAGACGTACGGGGTCCCCAAGATGCGGTTCCAGGACCACCGCATGAGCGAAGACCTGCCGTTCGGCTCGCGCGGCGGGGTCGCGTTCCGGCATCACTTCCCGCTCGACGCCGAGTACGACGTCAAGGTCCGGCTGCGGCGGCAGCTTTACGGCTACGTTCGCGGACTCCAGAAGCGGCAGCAGCTCGAAGTCCGCCTGGACGGCGAGCGCGTGGCGCTGTTCTCCATCGGCGGCGCGCCCGGAACGCCGCCGCCGCAGACGTTCACGGGGACCGTCCTGGGCGACCGCGAGTGGGAGGAGTACACGCTGCACGCCGACGGCGCCCTCGAGATCCGCATCCCGGTGTCGGCGGGTCCGCGTACGGTGGGCGTCGCGTTCGTCCAGGGGCGCTCCGAGCGCGACGGCGTGCTGCAGCCGCGCGCGACCGCGAAGACCCTCGCGATCGCCGAACGGTGGAGCTCGCCGTCGGAAGCGCCCGAAGCGGCGGTCGAGCAGGTCAGCATCTCCGGGCCGTTCAACGCCGCCGGCCCCGGGGAGACGCCGTCGCGGCGACGGATTCTCGCGTGCCGCCCCACGCGCGCCGCGGAAGAGCGGCCGTGCGCGCGGGAGATCCTCTCGGCGGTCGCCCGGCGCGCCTTCCGGCGGCCCCTGACGAGCCTCGACGTGGACGCGCTGACGGCGTTCTACGTCGCGGGGCGGCGCGCCGGCGGTTTCGAGACCGGCGTTCGGCGCGCCCTCGAGGCCGTCCTCGTCGACCCGGAGTTCCTGTTCCGCATCGAGCGGGGCCCGGCCGAGCCGGCCGCGGCCGGGGCCTACCCGATCAGCGGCCTGGAGCTGGCGTCCCGCCTGTCGTTCTTCCTCTGGAGCAGCATCCCCGACGACGATCTGCTGGACGCCGCCGTCGGCGGGCGGCTGCGCGATCCGGCCGCGCTCGAGCGGCAGGTGCGGCGGATGCTGGCCGATCCCCGCGCGCAGGCGCTGGTGGACGGCTTCGCCGCGCAGTGGCTCGGTCTCGGCCGCCTGCGCAGCGTCGTCCCGGCGCCCGACCTGTTCCCCGAGTTCGACGACAACCTGCGCGAGGCGTTCGACCGGGAGACCCGGCTGCTGGTCGGAAGCCAGTTGCGGGAGGACCGCAGCGTGCTGGACCTGGTGCGGGCCGACTACACGTTCGTCAACGAGCGGCTCGCGCGGCACTACGGCGTTCCGAACGTGTACGGCAGCCGGTTCCGGCGGGTGACGTTCGACGACGGCGTCCGCGGGGGCCTGCTGGGGCAAGGCAGCATCCTCACGACCACCTCGTATCCCACGCGCACCTCGCCCGTGCTGCGGGGCAACTGGGTGCTCGAGCAGATCCTCGGCGCGCCGCCGCCGCCGCCGCCGCCCGACGTGCCGGCGCTGCCGGACCGGGGCGAGGGCGGCCGGCTCGCCTCGGTGCGCGAGCGGCTGGAGCGGCACCGCGAGAATCCGGTGTGCGCGAGCTGTCACGCCCGCATGGACCCGCTGGGATTCGCGCTGGAGCATTTCGACGCCGTCGGGAAGTGGCGCGCGACCGGCGCGGCGGGCGCCGCGATCGACGCCGCGGGCCGGTTTCCCGACGGGACCGGGTTCCACGGCCTGGCCGGCCTCAAGGCGGTCGTGCTGCGCGAGCGCGAGCAGTTCGTGCGGACCGTCGCCGAGAAGCTGATGACGTACGCGCTGGGCCGCGGCGTCCGGCATTACGACATGCCGGCCGTCCGCCGCATCGTGCGCGAGGCCGCCCCGGACGACTACACGTGGTCGTCCCTCGTGCTGGGCGTCGTCAGGAGCCTGCCGTTTCAGATGCGCAGGGCGGAGTCATGATCATCACCCGGAAGGCGATCTCGCGCCGGACGGCGCTGCGGGGACTCGGTACGACGCTGGCGCTGCCGATGCTGGACGGCATGACGCCGGCGCTGACCGCCCTCGGCAGGACCCCCGCCCGCCCGGTCAGCCGCCTGGGGATCGTCTACGTGCCGAACGGGATAGTGATGGAGCGCTGGACGCCGGCCGCCGAGGGCGCCGGGTTCGAGCTCACCCCGACGCTCCGGCCGCTGGAGCGGTTCCGGGACCGCCTGACCGTGGTGACCGGTCTCAGCAACAAGGGTCCCGACTACGCCCACGAGACCGGCGCCACCAGTTTTCTGACCGGCGTGTCCCCGAAGCGCACGCAGGGCGCCGACCTCGTGGCGGGCATCTCGATGGACCAGCAGGTGGCCCGGGCGTTCGGCCGGCGGACGCAGCTCGGGTCGCTGGAGCTCGCGCTGGAGGCGGGCGACGACGTCGGCACGTGCGGGGCGGGATACACCTGCGCCTATACGAACACCATCTGCTGGCGCGGCGCGACGACGCCGCTGCCGATGGAGACCAACCCGCGCGTGGTGTTCGAACGTCTGCTCGGAGACGCCGGCGGCGCCGACCCCGCCGCGCGGCGCGCCCGCCTGGAGCAGGACCGCAGCCTGCTCGACGCCGTGACCGGCAAGATCGCGCGGCTCCGCCGCGATCTCGGACCGCGCGACCGCAACAAGCTGAGCGAATACCTCGACGCCGTCCGGGACGTCGAGCGCCGCATCCGGAGGGCCGAGACGCAGGTCGACCGTCCGCTCCCGGAGATGGCGACGCCGCCGGGGGTCCCGGCGACGTTCGACGAGCACGCGAAGCTGATGTTCGACCTGCAGGTGCTGGCGTACCAGGCCGACCTGACGCGGGTCGTCACCTTCATGGTGAGCCGCGAGTTCAGCAGCCGGACCTATCCGGAGATCGGGGTCCCCGAAGCGCACCACCCGACGTCGCATCACCGCAACGATCCGGCGAAGATCGCGAAGCTGGCCAGGATCAACGCGTATCACACCAGCCTGCTGGCGTACTACCTGGACCGGCTGCAGGCCACCCCCGACGGCGACGGCGGGTCGCTGCTCGACCAGATGACGCTGCTGTACGGCGGCGGGCTGAGCGACGGCCACCGGCATTCCTCGGAGAACCTGCCCGTCCTGGTGGTGGGCGGCGCGGGAGGCCGGCTGCGCGGGGGACGGCACGTGCGGTGCCCGGAATCGACCCCCATGTCGAACCTGCACCTGACCCTGATGGACACGCTCGGCCTCGCCGTCGAGCGCTTCGGCAACAGCACCGGCGCGCTCGACGCGACGGTGTCCCTCTGACCGGCCGCGATGCAGGGAAGCCCGATGCGCATCGGCGCCGCGTGCTGCGTCCTCGCAGGCCTCGTCCTGCCGCCGTGCGCGCCCGTCCGGGCGCAGGCTCCCGATCTGCGCCTGGTGAACGCCGTCCGGCGCGGCGACCGGCCGGCGGCTCGCGCGCTGGCGCGCCTGCAGGTCGACGTGAATGCGCGGCAGCCCGACGGGGCGACGGCGCTGCACTGGGCGGCCTACCTCGACGACGTCGAGACCGCGGAGCTGCTGCTCGGCGCCGGCGCGCGGCCGGATGCGGCCAACGCGCTCGGGGCCACCCCCCTCCATCTGGCGTGCGAGAACGGCGCCGCGGCGCTGGTGCGGCGGCTGCTGGCGGCGGGAGCGGCGGCCGACGCCGCGCTGCCGAGCGGCGAGACCGCCTTGATGACCGCCGCGCGCGCGGGCAGCGTCGGCGCGGTCACGGCGCTGCTGGCCCACGGCGCCGACGTCAGCGCCCGGGAGACGACCGAACGGCAGACCGCGTTGATGTGGGCGGCGTCGCAGCGGCATCCCGGAGTCGTGCGGGCGCTGATCGAGGCCGGAGCGGACGTCCACGCCCGCTCGCGCGTCCGCTCCGTGGCGGCCGCCAGCTCGCCGCGCACCGGCGCGGCCGAGGGGGTGTCGGTCGTCGAAGAGGGCGGGTTCACGCCGCTGCTGTTCGCGGCCCGGCAGGGGGACCTCGCCTCGGCGCGTCTGCTGCTGGCGGCGGGCGCGGACCCGAACGACACGGCCCCGACCGGCGCCGGCGCCCTCGTCGTGGCGGCCCACAGCGGGCACGGCGCGCTCGCCGCGTGGCTGCTGGACCAGGGCGCCGACCCGAACGCCGCCGGGGCCGGCTACGCGCCGCTCCACGCGGCCGTCCTCAGAGGCGACGCGGAGCTCGTGAGCGCCCTGCTGGACCACGGCGCGGACCCGGACGCCCGTCTGGCGCGCGGCACGCCGCATGCGCGTTACGGCAAGCTGTACGCGCTGGAGATGCGTCTGGCCGGCGCGACGCCGTTCTTTCTCGCAGCACAGTACGGCTTCGCCGACGTCATGCGGCGGCTGGCCGCCGCCGGCGCCGACCCGCGGGCGGGCCTGGAGGGGGGCGTGACGCCGCTCATGGCCGCGGCCGGCATGCTCACGCCCGGCTTCATCCAGGCCGGGAACGACCGTCGGGGCCGGGCGATAGACACCGCCGAGATGGAGCTCGCGCTCCGCCAGGACCCCGATCGGCGCCGCCTCATGAACAGCGGCATCGACGCGGTGCGGGCGGCGGTCGAGCTGGGCGCCGACGTCAACGCCGCCCGCGCGAACGGCGACACCGCCCTGCACCTCGCCGCGCACCACGGCTTCAACACCGTCGTCCGCTACCTGGTCGGCCGGGGCGCCGACCCGAACGCGAAGAACGCGCGCGGACAGACGCCGCTCGACTTCGCGCTGGGCGTCGGCCGCGTGCCGGAAAGGAACCCCGTAACCGGCGCGGACGTCAGCACGGCCGACCTGCTGCGGGAGCTGGGCGCGACGCCGGCGCCCCTGACAGCCCGTGGTGGAACCCCGCGTCGCACCGAGAGCGGCGAGGCGCCCGGCTGACAAGGCGTGAGGAGGGCGCATATTGGGCGTACGCAACCGACGAACAACGCAGTCAGGCGGGATGCATCGCTGCTCGAATGCAGCGGGGATTTTCACCACGGGCTGTTGACGCTTGACGGACGTCAGTCCATGGGCTTCGAAGCGATCCGGTCCGCGGCAGGAGAGCTGGAGGAGCTGATCACGGCCCTGCCGGCCGAGTGGGGCGCCATCTCGGCCGAGGAGGCGGCGCGATTGCGGGAGGACGGCGGCTGGTCGCGCAAGCAGATCGTCGGGCACCTGATCGATTCCGCTGCCGTCAATCATCAGCGGTTCATCCGCGCCCTGGCGGGCGAGAAAGACTTCAACCTGCTTTATGCGCAGGACGAGTGGGTCGATCTGAACGGCTATCAGTCGCGCGACTGGCGCGCCGTCGTCCGGCTCTGGGAGGAGGTCAACCGCCATCTGCTGGCCGTCTGCCTGCGGATCCGCGAGGATCAGGCCGGTCTGGTCTGCGGACGGCATGGCGACCCCGGCCCGTGGACGCTGGCTTACCGCGTGCCGGATTATGTGGCCCACCTCAAGATGCACGTCGAGCAGATGCGCCGGGGGCCCTGGCGTCGTCGTTGATCACCCGGCGACGATCTACCCGGCGACCGTCCGCATGACCCATTCGAGGGGACCGCGCTCGAAGCGTTTCGTCCACAGGGCCGCGAACGCGACCGCGCCGGCGTAGAACGCCGCCGCCGCGGCGATGGCGAACCACAGCGGCTGGTCGTCAAGCCGGCCGGCGGCGTCCAGCGCGCCGAGGCCGAGCAGCGCGTGGGCGACGTAGATCGTGAGGGCGAGCCGGCCCGCGGCCAGGAGCGCCCGGTACCCGGGGAGGCGCGCGCCATGCTCGGAGACGCCGACGGCGAGCGCGATGGCCGCGAGCGCCGCGCCGCCGGCCGCGAGCACGTACAGCGGCGTCGGGGGCATCGGCTCCGATCCGAACAGGGCGGCGACCGCTTCCGCATCGGCAGCGGACGCGCCGCGCGCCAGCCGCGCGACCAGCGCGGCGGAGACCGCTTCCGCGGCGAGCGCCACGGCGGCGCCGCCGATCAGCACGCGGCGCCGGACAGCGGGATCGAGCAGGTCGCGCCGTCCCAGCCAGACGCCGAGCAGCAGGAACGCCAGCCACGGAACCACGGGGTGAAACCCGTTGAAGAAGAGATGCCGGACCTGCCCGGCCGGCGTCCAGAACCCCTCGTAGGTCAGCGTCTCGAAGTCCCAGCCGGCTTCGTAGTCGAGCATCGTCAGCAGGAGTGGGAACGCCGCTACGAGCAGGGCGGCGGCGCCCAGCAGCGCGCGGTCCGGCGCCGCGACGAACAGGGCGCCGAGGGCGATGTACCAGCCGTAGAAGTGCAGGATGTCCGCCGGCCAGACGGTGGCGAAGATCAGCCCGCCGGCAAGCAGCAGCGCCGCCCGCTTCCAGAGCCGCCGGCGCGCCGCGGCGAGTTGCGAGGCGCTTCCGGAAGCGACGGCCCGGCGCGCGCCGAGCGTCAGGCCGACGCCGGCAAGGACGACGAACAGGGCCGCGGCGCGCCCCTCCAGCAGACCGGTCAGCGCGTGCAGCCACTCCGGGGCGGGCGGAGCCTCGGCCCCGAGCGTCATCGCGACCTTGAAGTTGACCATCACCATTCCAAAAACGGCGACGGCCCGGGCGAGGTCGTACCCTTCGACGCGGGTCATCGGCTCTGGTCGAAGATGCCGCAGTACGTCACGCACACGGCGCGCCGCGGTCGAACTTTTTAACTTTATAATGAGCCGATGACGAGACCGCCTTGCGCCGTCCGGATCGTCGTCGGGCTGCTGACCGCCGCAGCCTCGTGGGCGTTGGCTGTCGGCGCGGCCGCGCAGGAGGGGCTGAGCCTCCTCTCCATCAATTCGCCGAGCGTCGCCGAGGGCGACTCCGGCTCCGCCTCCCTGACCTTCACGGTGACCTTGACCCCGCCAGTGGGGAGTGCAGTCACGGTGAACTACGCCGCGAGTACGGGTACGGCGACCAGCGGTACGGACTACACGGCGAGTTCGGGGACGCTGACTTTCGCGTCGGGGGAAACGAGCAAGACGATCACGGTGTCGGTGACGGGGGACACGACGGACGAGCCGGACGAGACGGTGGTGGTGCAGTTGAGCGGGGCGGTGAACGCGGGGTACGACACGGCGACGGGCACGGGGACGATCACGGACGACGATCCGGCGCCGACGGTGACGCTGGCGCTGTCGCGGAGTTCGATAGCGGAGAGCGGGGCGACGAACAGCGCGGCGGTGACCGCCAGTCTGAACCATGCGTCGAGCGCGACGACGACGGTCACGGTGTCGGCGGCGGCGGGGGCGAACGCGGCGAGCGGGGATTTCAGCCTGAGCAGCAACACGACGCTGACGATAGCGGCGGGCTCGACGAGCAGCACGGGGTCGGTGACGATCACCGCCAACGACAACACGCAGGTTGCGGCGAACAAGAGCGTGACGGTGTCGGGCTCGGCGAGCAACAGTCAGGGGATCACGCAGCCGTCGTCGGTGACGCTGACGATCACGGAAGACGATCAGCCGGAGCCGGTGAACCGGCCGCCGGAAATCACGACGCCGGGCGACCGGACGTACGCGCAGGGAGCGACGATCACGCCGTTCGCCATCGCGGTGAGCGACCCGGACGGCGATGCGGTGACGGTGGACGTGACCGGGTTGCCCTCCGGGTTGCGGCATGCGGCCGGCCGGGTGGAGGGAACGGTGGCCTCGGGCGCGGCGGCGCAGGCGTATACGGTGACGATAACGGCGACCGACGGAGCGGCGCCGGCGGTGGAGGCGACGTTCACGATCACGGTGACGGCGCCGTCGCCGCCGCCGCCGCCGTCGCCACCGGAGCCGGGGAACCGGCCGCCGGAAATCACGACGCCGGGCGACCGGACGTACGCGCAGGGAGCGACGATCACGCCGTTCGCCATCGCGGTGAGCGACCCGGACGGCGATGCGGTGACGGTGGACGTGACCGGGTTGCCCTCCGGATTGCGGCATGCGGCCGGCCAGGTGGAGGGGACGGTGGACCCGGACGCGGCGGCGCAGGCGTATGCGGTGACGATAACGGCGACCGACGGAACGGCGCCGGCGGTGGAGGCGACGTTCACGATCACGGTGACGGAGCGGGACCGGAAGCCGACGTTCGGGTCGGCCTCGGTTCCGGCGCAGCGCTACCAGGTCGGCTTGGAGATCGATCCGTTGACGCTGCCGGCGGCGACCGGCGGCGACGGTCCGTTGCGCTACGCGCTGACGCCGGCGCCGCCGGCGCCCGGGCTGGTCTACACGGCGCCGGACGCGGACGCCTCGACCGGGGGCGTGATTGCGGGAACGCCGACCGCCGCGCAGACGGCGGTGCGCTGCACGCTGACGGCGACCGATGCGGACGGCGACACGGCGACGTTGACGTTCACGATGACGGTCGCTGAAGATCCGACGCCGGTGCCCGCCGTCCCGCTCGTCGGACAGGGGCTGCTGGCGGCGTTCCTGCTCGGCCTCGGCGCGTGGTTTCAGCGCCGGCGCCGATAACGGCGCGGCGGTTTCCGGCCCGACTTCCCTGCATCTGCGTGTCCCCTTCTCCCCCCGACAGCCGGGGGAGAACGCGACTTCGCCATCATGCTTGCACGACGTGATCATGCCGGCGATTCGCGTCTCGCAAGGAGGGCCGCCTCCCCGGAACGGAACCGGCTGCGGCCGGAGGATCGCGCCGTTCACGACTGGTACCGCTTCGTCCTCTCGTTTCCGCCGCACCTGGTGCGCGACTGCCTCCATGCGTTCGGCGTCGACTCGACGCAACGGGTGCTCGATCCGTTCTGCGGCGCCGGCACGACGCTGGTCGAATGCAAGAAGCTCGGCATCCCGAGCGTCGGGATCGAGCGCCATCCGATGGCCGGATTCGCGAGCCGGACCAAGGTGGACTGGCGCGTCGGTCCGCGGGCGCTGGTCTCCCACGCCCAGGAGATCGCCGGCCGGGCGCTCTCGCGGCTCCAGGAGGACGGCATCGACGACTTCGGGACGGCGCCGTCGTTCCGAACGTCCGGCCGTCGGACCGCCGCGCTCCGGACGTTGCCCGACGGCCGTCTGGGCCTGCTGTTGCGGAACTCGATCAGTCCGCTGCCGCTCCACAAGACGCTGGTGCTGCTCGACACCCTGGAGCGTCATCGCAACGACGCCTTCGACGCGCACGAGAAGCTCGCCCTGGCCGCCGCGCTGGTCTCGGGAATCGGCAATCTGCGCTTCGGTCCGGAGGTGGGCGTCGGAAAGGTGCGGGAGGATGCGCGGGTCGTCGGTCCGTGGCTCGATCGGATCCGCAGGATGGGCGACGACCTCGCCGCCTTGCGGGAGCGGACCGGCGCCGAGACCACGGTCCACCTGGCGGACGCGCGCCGGGTGGAGGAGCTGCTGGAGCCGTCGTCCATCGATGCGGTCGTCACGTCGCCTCCCTATCCGAACGAGAAGGACTACACACGGACCACGCGGCTCGAAAGCGTGCTGCTCGGCTTCGTCCGGAGCCGGCAGGAGTTGCGCGGCCTGAAGCGCGGACTCGTGCGGTCGAACACGCGGAGCGTCTACAAGGCGGACGCCGACGACGCGCTGGTCGCCGGGCACGAAGGGATTCAGCGCATCGCCCGGAACATCGAGGAACGGCGAATCGCGCAGGGCGGAACGTCCGGCTTCGAACGCCAGTACGCGCGGGTCACGAAGCTGTACTTCGGCGGCATGGTGCGGCACCTGTCCGGCCTCAGAAGCCGGCTGCGTCCGGGCGCCGGACTCGCCTACGTCGTCGGCGACCAGGCGTCCTACCTGCGGGTGATGATCCGGACCGGGCGGATCCTCGGCGAGCTCGCCCAGGCCCTCGGCTACGAGCTGACCGGCATCGATCTGTTCCGGACGAGGATGGCCACCGCCAGCCGGCGACAACTGCGGGAGGAGGTCGTGCGGCTCCGCTGGCCCGGCTGATTCCGGCGGACGCCAGCTACGGTGGTATATTACCGAAGGAAATCCGATTCATGCTGACGAGACTCTATGCCGACAACTTCCGCTGCCTGGTGAACTTCGAGTTGATGCTGGACGAGACCAACGTGCTCCTCGGCCCCAACGGCAGCGGCAAGACGTCGGTGCTTCACGTGCTGGGCCGGATGCAGAAGTTCATCGTGAGCGGCGACCGGGTCAGCGAGGCGTTTCCCGCACGGGATCTCTCGCTGACCCAGGCTCGGAACCAGCAGCGCTTCGAACTCGATCTGAACGTCGATGGAGACGCCTACCGCTACGCCGTCGATGTCGAGCACGATCCCGATCGCCGCCAGATGCGGATCAGCGAAGAGATGCTCCGGCACGACGACAAGCCGATATTCAGCTTTCAGACCGGCGTCGCGCAGCTATACCATGACGACTACACACCCGGGCCTTCGACGCCGTTCGACTGGTCGCAGTCCGGCGTGGGCGCCCTGTACCCGCGGCCCGACAACCAGAAACTGACCCGGTTCAAGAAAGCGGTCGCCGGCTTCGTCGTCGCCAGCCCGTGCCCCCCGGTCTTCGAACCGGAAGCGCGGGGCGAGGACGAGTTCCTCGAACCGCTGATGCGGAACTTCGTTGGCTGGTACCGGCACGCCGCCCAGGAGAACATGGGAGGGATATCGAAGCTGTTCGAGGCCCTCCGCGAAGCGCTCCCCGGCTTCGATTCCATCAACCTGACCGAATCGGGGGAAGGCGTGCGCGCCATGAAGGTGGCGTTTCGGCGATCGACCGACGATCGTCAAGTGGACCACTACCGATTCGATCAGCTTTCGGACGGCCAACGGGCGCTGGTGGCGTTGTACTGCCTGATCTTTCTGTCGTCCAGCCGCCGCACGTCACTGTTCCTGGACGAACCGGACAACTACCTCGCCCTCCGGGAGGTGCAGCCGTTGCTCGTTCATCTCGCCGAGGCGTGCGGGGATCTGCTGGAGCAGGCGGTGATCATCTCTCACCACCCGGTGACGATCGACTATCTGGCCGGCGCGAACGGGCGATGGTTCTCCCGGGAGGGAAGCGGCCCGGCGCGGGTCAGCGACAAACCGGATCGGACGATTGACGGATTGCCCCTGTCGGAAACCGTCGCGCGGGGTTGGGAAAAGGAATGAGCGGAGTCCGCATCACCCTGCTCTGCGAGGATTCGCAGACCGACTCGTTCGTCCGCCGGTTCCTGAGGCGGCGGAATTTTCGCGGCCGTGACGTCAGGACCCTTCCGCTTCCGGAGGGGCGTCAGTCGGGCGAGCAGTGGGTCCGGGAAAGATATCCTGCCGAGCTGCGAACCATCCGAGGCAGGCGGGGCGCCTGGCTGATCGTCGTCACGGACGCGGACGACCATTCGACGAACGACCGGCGGGGGCAACTGGACGCAGCGTGTCAGGAGCGGAACGTGCCGGCGAGGACCGACGCAGATCCGGTCATTCTGATCGTGCCGCGCAGAAACATCGAAACGTGGCTGGAGTACCTCGCCGGGAACCCGGTCGACGAGGCCAAGACCTATCCCCGTCTGAGACGCGCACGCGACTGCGACCGGCACGCGGAAACCCTGTTCAGCATGTGCCGCGGCGCGCGGCAACTCGACGCCGCCGCGCCGCCGTCGTTGCGTGAGGCGTGCGAGGAGTACGGCAGACTCCGCCGGTAGCCTTCCTGCACTGCGCCCACCGAAGGCGGGGCCGCCGCTTCGTCGTCGTCCTATCGGACGCGCTTTCGCCGAAGGGTCACGCTTCCGGCTCCGCGTCCGGTTCACCCGCGGCCAGCGCGTTCATGTACGCGAGACAGAGGTCGCGGGAACGATAGCGGCCGTACGACGCCGTTTCCTGGCGCTCCACGATCGGGAAGGTCGAGTACACGTAGCGCACGTCGTCGCGGTCGGTGACGCCGTACAGGTGGAAGAAGAGGGCGTCGAGCTTCGCGCGCAGGCGGAGGCGGCGCTCGGGGTCCCAGCGGAACGGCGGCCGCACGGCGCCGGCGGCGTCGACGTGGCCCAGGTCCCGGGCGAACGGCGCCACGTCGTGGGCGGTGTACGTGAGCTCCAGTACGGCGCCGCGGACGATTTCGGCCGCCGACTTCGGTCCGAACCGCGCCTCGTCGTAGCGTTCGGGTGGAACGACGGGAAGCTGCTCGACGATGAAGAGGTTGAGATGCTGGCCCTGCACTTTCTGGCGGGCGACGTAATCGAGCACGACGGCGTTGAGGTTCGCCAGGACGAGCGGCGCGACGGTCGCGTACGCGGCCGGATCGGCGTCGTCGGCCGGCAGCAGCACGGGGAAGGTGTTGCCGACGCCTGAACGGGGGACGACGGCGCCGATGATCGTCCGGACGTTCGTGGGCGCGGTGACGTCCTTCCACCCGACGAACCAGCGGAAACCGGCCGGAACCCTGGCGTCCTCGACCCAGTGCTGCGGATTTGGCAGCCAATCGGGGTTCCGGCGTTGCTCGTCGGTGGCCGGCGCGGTCTGCGCGGGGCGATGCAGGTTCGCCGGATTGACGACGATGCTTGCGGCCCGATGGTCGTAAGCCTGCACCATCTTGCCTTCGTAGAGCGGCAGCCAGGCGCCGGCCGGGCTGTTGAACCGGTTGCCGCCGACGCGCCACGCGCCTTCTCTCTCTTCCAACTCGTCCGCGCGCCGGAACCGGCCGGAATCGTTCGTCATGTCGAACATGCGTTCGTACTTCACCGGCCACGTCTTCACTTCTCCACCGCTCGAACGGTCCACGAACACCGGCAGCCGCCCGTAGATGCCGGTCGTGATCTCCGCGTCGCGCCGGGTGCGGAAGACCGGCGCCGTGCCGGTGTTCGGGTTGACGCGCGCGAAGTCGTCCGCGGCCAGCGTGAAGCAGCGGTCGGCGTCGGCGAGCTCCGATACGTTCTGCAAGAAGAAGGCGCATCGCGCCGGCCCGGCCGCCGAAGAGCGTCCGGCGACGAAGACGCAGAACTTGAACGACGCATGCACGTCGGGGAAGAACACCTTCCTGTTCTCGAAGTCGTAGAGCGCCCGCAGGCGTCCCTCGGTCGCGACGCCCCGGAAGAACCGCGCCGCGGCCTTGTCGGCCGCGATGCCGGAGGGGGTCAGCAGTCCGATCACGCCGTCGGGCCCGACCAGCGCCATCGCGCGCTCGACGAACAGGGAGTAGACGTTCACGTCGCCGTTCGCCAGCAGCGGGTAGTCGCCGCCGGTCCGCGCGACGCGGGCGGCGCGTCCCGCCCGCTCGTCCGCCTTCTGGAACTCGGCGTCGAGGGGGTCGCCGCGCCGCCGCAGATCCGCGATCATCCGCTTGCGGTCGGCGGCGCGCACGGCGTGCGCGATTTCCGGCCGGCGCGTCGCGAACCACTCCACCTGCTGCAGCTTCATCCGGTTCCACGGCGGGTTGCCGATCACGGCGTCGAAGCCGCCCTGCCGTTCGCGCAGCTCCCAGTCGCGCCAGACGCCGGGGAAGGCGACCTGCCAGTGCAGGAACCGCTGCTCGCCGATCAGCGCCCGCGCCCGCGCCAGCAGACCGTCGATACGCTCGGTGCGGTCCGGCGTCCCGCTCGCGGGCGCCTTCCCCGCGGCGATCTCCACCGGGTCGCCGAAGGCGGACGAGAGCAGCGCGCTCCAGGCCCGCTCGTCGTCAGCGTCCGTCCCGGTCAGCCAGTCGAACGCGTGGACCAGCGACAGGAACGCGGCCAGCGGCGCCGTCATCTCGTCCACTTGCGCGAAGAAGCCGGCCGACCGTTCCGCTTCCGCGATCTCGGCGTCGGTCAGATCCTCGATCGTCCGCATCGACAGGGCGGCGCGCGTCGCGCGGTTCAGCGGCTCGTGGAGGAACAGCGCGCCGCCGTACCGCTGCGCCGCTTCGAACCCCTGGTGCGCCCAGGCGCCGAAGAGGCTGTCGCCGCAGCGCAGGTGGTGGTCCAGGAAGCTGAGCGGCGCGCCGGCCGTGAAGGTGTGCAGCCAGAGCGACACCTTGGCCAGCTCGACCGCCATCGGGTTCCTGTCGACGCCGTAGACCGAGCGCTTGAGCACGATGCGGCGGACGATGCGGCGGTCGTCGAGCAGCGCCGGGTCGAGGGCCCAGCCGAACGTCTCCGCGTTCTGCAGGATGGTCCGGCGCACGTCGTCGATGCGCTCGGTGAGCGGCGAGACGTAGCCTTCCACGGCCGCCTCGGCGTCGGCCATCGCGGCGATGACCCGGTCCGCCAGATAGTCGACCAGCCCCACCAGGAAGTGGCCCGACCCCATCGCCGGATCGCATACCCGCAGGTCGAGGATCCGCTCGGCCGGGTCGAGCCGCCGGAGCGCGTCGAGGCGGTCCGTCTTCCGCCGCCGGCTGCGCGCGAGCGCCTGCGCCCGCGCGTCGAAGGCGGCGCGCCGCGCGTCGATCAGCGGCCCCACCGTCTCCCTGACGATCAGCCCGACGAGGTCGTCCGGCGTGTAGTAACTTCCCGAGTCCTTGCGTGCGAAGAGGTTGAGGCGGACGACGATCTCCCCGCGCCGTTCGCCCGAGGACTCCCGCGCGACTTCGTGCTCGAGCAGACGCTCGTAGATCGACCCGAGCTGCAGCACGTTCAGGTCGCGGTAGTTGACGTAGCGGCGCCCGCCGTCCGTCCTCTCGAACGACAGCGCGTCGACGACGTCGGCCATCACGTCGTCGCCGAGCCGGACGCGGCCCAGCAGCGGGACCCGCGACCGGTCGAACAGGCCGCCGTCGCAGGCCGGCAGGCCGGCGGCGGAGTCGCCGCCGTCGATGATGCGGCAGAGGTCGTCGACCGCCGCCCAGTATTCCGCGGTGACGGCCGAGAAGACGTCGCAGCGGTCCTTGCGCGTCCCGACGTCCTCCCGCACCCGCCCGCGGAGGGCGTGGCGGCCGTAGCGGGGATCGCCGACCGGCAGCAGGCCGCGGTCTTCGGCGTAGAGGATGAACAGCAGGCGGTAGAGCAGGATCAGCGCCGCGTCGCGCACGGCGTCGAGCGGTTCGTCGGGCGCGGCGTCGGCGATGGCGCGGGCGAGCCGCGGGAAGACCTCCCCGAACACCACGTTCGAGAGCCCGGCGGTGACGCGCTCCTGGTACAGGCGGCTCTCGTCGAGCGCGCGCTGGTGGAGCGTCCGCGCGTCGGCCGCGGCCGGCGCGAAGGCGCCGCGCCCGAAGAAGAGCGCGAACAGGGTCAGTTCGCGGCGGCGCTCCTCCGCGGGGAGCGCGAACAGTTCGCCGTCGCCGTCCAGGCCGAGCGCCGCCGCGAGATCGATCTCGAAGAACTGCTCGGACACCGACTGCGCGCCGGCGTAGTAGAGCCGCCACTGCGCGCCGTTGGTCAGGATGCCCCAGCGGAGCGCGCCGTGCGTCAGGTCGTCCACCCGGCGCAGATACCGCAGGATCTGGCTCGACGGCGCGGTCCGCTCGTCCGGCCTCCCGGAGCGGCGGTCGAGCGGGCGCCGCCAGCGTTTCGATTCGACGACCGCCGCGCCGAACCGGTAACGCTCCCACTCCGCGCGGACGGCGTTGGCCCGCCGCTTCGCCTCGTCGCCGGCGAACAGCAGGCCGTCCGGCACGTGCCGCCCGCGCGGTTCGAGGTTCTGCTGCCGCAGGCTCGACGTCCAGCCGAGCCGGCGGAGGACGGGCCAGATCAGGTCGTCCTCGGTCTGGCTCTCGTTGGGCTGCGCGGCGACCGGCAGCCGTCCGGCGATCGCCCGGAGGTCCCGGGCGAGCGGATCGAGGCCGGCGGCGTCGAAGTCCCGCCACGCGATCAGCTCGCCGACCTTCTCCGTGAGGAGGTCCTCGGCGAAGAGCGACCCGTGCATGCCTGATCCCGCCACCGCCCGTCACGCCAGCAGGCGGGTCATCTCCTGGACGAACGTCTCCGTGTCGGCGAAGTAGTTCGGAAACGCGCGCCGCAGCGAGCCCAGCGAATCCGCGGCGACCAGCACCGCGTCACCGGCCGTACCGGCGAGCCGCTTCTCCTCAATCTGGTATTGCCGGATGCCGGCGGCAAGTTCGTGGCCGCAATAGGGCCGTATGGTGAGCGATCCTCGATCCGGCTCGATGACGAGGAGGAAATAATCGCCCCGCCGCATTTCCTCGTTCTCGCGGCTTACCAGCAGGGCGGCGCCGAACGCCGCGAGCCGATCCTGCGCCCGCAGGCGGCGCGCGGCCGTGCGGGTCGCCGCCATCAGTTCGTTGCGGTCACCGGGCACGCCGGGCTCCACCGGCGTGCCTTCGTCCAGAGCGAACATCGACCCGATCAGCGCGAAGAACCGCAGCCAGTCCTCCTCCCCCTCGCTCGACTTCAGGGCCTGGCCGAGAAACGTGCCCACCGTCTCCACCGCCGTCGCCCACGCATGTTGCAGACGGGAACGCAGTTGGAGCTCGATCCGGAGCCCGTCGTACTCCGCCCGGGCGCCGCGATAGCGGTAGACAAGATGGATGCCGCGGTATCCCGACGGCTTCGGCTGCCGGATGTAGTTCCTTTCGGCGACGAACGCGTGCTTCATGGGCCGGCGATAGAGTTCCCGAAGGCTGACGACCTCCGCAACGCTCGCCAGGACAGCTCGCGCGCCGCCGACGTCCTGCATGCGGGATAGCTGCATCTTCGGGAAACGCCGCAACTTGGCGATGATGGACGGCGTTCGTTTCAGCCGTTGCGCGACGATCGGCTGATTGCAGACAGACGCCGACCGTGTCCGGAGCGTCATCTGGAAGGTGTTCAGCGGGAAGCTGTGCGACGACCGCCAGTCGTTGACCGCGTCGAGCGCGTGACCGATGACGAGCGGGTCGGCGCCGCCGCCTTGCGCCAGCAACCGGCCCGCGCGGTTCACGTCGCCTCGCGCGCAAGACGGCGCAGCCCACTTCGTTGGCGTCATCCCGGCGTCACTGTACCAGTACCGGTCACAGCGCCTTCCACCAGGGCGCGGCGAGCACGTCGGGCGTGAGCCATTCGAGCGTGTCTCCGCCGTGCAGCAGCAGGCCCGCCCGGACCGCGCGGCCGTACTCCGCGCGAAAGGCGCGCAGAGGAGTGGCGTCGTCCAGACGCAGACGGCCGCCCGACTTGATCTCAATCGGCAGGAGACGGCCGCCCGTCTCGATCACGAAGTCCACTTCCTCGCCGATCGTCGTGCGCCAATGGAACACGTCGGCGCTGTCGAGGCGGGCGTCGCGCCACGCCACGAGGTCCTGGAGCACGACGTTCTCGAGATGCGGCCCACCCGGTTCGGCGCCCCCCGCGAGATGCAGCGCCACTCCCGTATCGGCCCAGTAGAGCTTCGGAGACTTGATGAGCCGCTTGGTGCGGTTCACCGCGTAGGCGGGAACCGGCGCCAGCAGGTGGGACGTTTCGAGCAGGTTGAGATACCGGCGCACCGTCGGCTGCGGCAGCCCGACGTCGCGGCCCAGATCCGTCTGATTGACGAGCTGGCCGAGCCGCAGGGCCGCAGCCTGCATCAGGCGTCGGAAGTCGGGCAGCGCCGCTATCGACGACAACGCCTGCAGGTCGCGCTCCAGGTACGTGCGCACGTAGCCGTCGAACCAGACGGCGCGTTCCGACGCGTCCCGGAGGTGCACGGCCGGAACGGGGAACCCGCCCCGTCGCGCCAGCGCGCGCCAGTCCTCAGGTTCGTCCGGCGCCGCGGCCAGCAGATCGAGCCAGTCGCCATCGCGCGCTTCGATCAACGCCTCCCAGACGCCGCACCTGCCGAGCCCGCGCTGCTCGCGCCGCGTCATGGGCCAGAGGGTGAGGTAGCTCGCGCGGCCGGCGAGCGACTCGGAGACCCGATGCATGAGCAGGAGGTTCGCGGAGCCGGTGAGCACGAACCGTCCCGGCCGCCGGCGTCGATCGATCGCCCGCTTGACGGCGTGCAGCAGTTCGGGCGCGCGCTGCACCTCGTCCAGGGTGACCGGCCGGTCTCCGCCCACGAGCGCGTCAGGGTCGCGCCGGGCCGCGTCGATCACGTCCAGGTCGTCCAGCGAGCGGTAGCGGCGGTCTGCGGGCGCAAGCTGCCGGACCAAGGTGCTCTTGCCGGTCTGACGGGCGCCGGTGACCACGACCGCCGGCATGACCCGCAGGCGATCGCGCAAGCTGTGCAAGACGAAGCGGGGAAGCGTGTCATCCATTCACGCTGTGAATGATAATAATTCACGGCATGAATTAGAAGTAAAACCCTTTTGGCTCCAGAGAGGTTTCCGGATGGAAATATATTTTCCATTTTCCGCATATAAATTGCTGATTAAAGTATTTTTTCGGAAATTTACTTGCCATAAAATAACTCTTCCATGCATGCGCAGGGCCTGCCGCGTCGTCTCGACGTTACCCGCGATCTGCGCACGCGGTCCGTGTTCCTGTACGGGCCGCGCCAGACCGGCAAGACCACGTGGCTCCGCCGGTGCTTCCCCGACGCGCCGTGGTTCAATCTGCTCCACGGCGAGGCCTTCCTGCGGCTTTCACGCGAGCCCGGCCGGCTGCGGGCCGAACTGGACGCCGGCGCTGCTCCATCCGGCCCCGTGATCATCGACGAGATCCAGAAGTTGCCGAGCCTGCTCGACGACGTGCACGACCTGATGGAGAGTCGCGGTCTGCGGTTCGTGCTCGCCGCGAGCAGCCCGGCGAAGCTGCGGCGCGGCGGTGTGAACCTGCTTGGCGGGCGGGCGCGCACGCGCGTGCTGTTTCCATTCGTCTCCGCGGAAGTCCCGGAGTGGGACTTGCTGAGGGCGATCAACGTCGGGGGCATTCCGTCGATCTATCTGTCGCCCGAACCTATCGAGGATCTTCGTGCGTACTGCGGCGACTACCTGCGGCTGGAGGTCCAGGCGGAAGGCCTCGTGCGCGGCGTCGAGCCGTTCTCGCGCTTCCTCACCGCCGCCGCCGTCAGCCGCGGGCAGCTAATCAATTTCGAACGGCTGTCCTCCGACGCCGCCGTCCCGGCGCGCACCGTCAGGGAGTACTTCCAGGTGCTCGAGGACACACTGCTCGGCACGCTGCTGCAGCCGTTCTCTCCCCGCCGACCCCGCCGCAAGCCGGTGTCCCACGCCAAGTTGTACTTCTTCGACGTCGGAGTCGCCAACGCGCTCGCGGACGTCACGCACGTCAAACCCGGAAACCCCGCCTTCGGTCCGGCTCTCGAGCACCTCGTCTTCTGCGAGCTGCGGGCGTGGCTTGCCTGCGCGCGCGACTCCCGGCCGCTCACCTTCTGGCGCGCGGCGGACGGCTCCGAGGTGGACTTCGTCATCGGCGACGCGGCGGCGATAGAGGTGAAGGCGACCGGAGCGGTGACGCGGCGCGACCTGAACGGCCTCCGCCGTCTGGCGACGGAAACTCCTCTGAACCACCGGATTCTGGTCTGCCGAGAGTCCGCCGCCCGCGTCGTCGACGGCGTCCGCATCCTGCCGGTCCGGGAGTTTCTGCGCGCGCTCTGGGAGGACGACCTGCTCGCCGACTGACGAATCGCAAGCGGTTTCAGGACGGAGATCGGCGCGCGTTCGGCTCCCGCCCCACCCGCCACAGCAGGAAGCTCACCGTATCGACCATCTCGTCGATCCGCTGGCTGACCGGCTGACCGCCGGAGTGGCCGGCGCGGGTGTGGTATCGGAGGAGGATCGGGTCGTCCGAGCCGCTGCTCGCCTGCATCAGCGCCGTCATCTTCCGGGCGTGGAGCGGGGCCACGCGGGTGTCGCCGTCGCCGGAGAGGTAGAGCGTGGCCGGATAGTCGCCGCCGGCGGTCACGTTGTGGTAGGGCGAGTAGGCGCGGAGCCAGGCGAACTGCTCCGGGTCGTCGCTCGATCCGTACTCCGGAACCCAGAAGCGGGCGACGAGGAACCGGTGGTACCGCACCATGTCGAGCAGCGGGTAGGTGCAGACGACGGCGCCGAACAGGTCGGGCCGCTGGTTCGACGCCGCGCCGACCAGCAGGCCGCCGTTGCTGCCGCCGCGGATCGCGAGATGCTCTGGGCGCGTGTACCCCTCGGCGACCAGGTGCTCGGCGGCGGCGATGAAGTCGTCGAAGACGTTCTGCTTGTCGCCGAGCATGCCGGCCTCGCGCCACGCCGCGCCGAACTCGCCGCCGCCGCGCAGGTTGGCCAGGGCGAAGACGCCGCCCGATTCGAGCCAGACCGCCGCCAGCGCGGAGAACGCCGGGGTCATCGCGTTGTTGAACCCGCCGTACCCGGTCAGCAGCGTCGGGTTGCGTCCGTCGAGCGCAACGTCCGGCGCGTGGACCACGAACATCGGAACGCGCGCGCCGTCCTTCGACGCGAACCAGCGCTGCGTCACCTCGTACGCGGACGGCTCGACCGGCGCCTCCGCCGCCGCCCACACGCGCCGCTCTCCGGTCGCGAGGTCGTATCGCCAGATCGTGCTCGGGACGTGGAACGTCTGGAAGGTGAAGAACGCTTCGTCGCTGGTCCACCGTCCCGACCCGCCGCCGACCGAGCCGACGGCGTCGAACGCGACGTCGCGGACGTGCGTCCCGTCGAGGTCGTGGATGGCGACCCGCGGCTGCACGTCCTGCAGGTACGACACGGCGATTCGGCCGCCGATCCCCCACGCGCCCTGCACCACCCGGTCGCCGCGCTCCGGGACGATCTCGCGCCACCGGCCGGCCGACGGGTCCGCGGGGTCGGCCAGCACCACCCGCTTGTTCGGCGCGTCGAGGTTGGTGACGATGACCAGCGCGTCGCCCGCGAACCCGGCCCACGACTCGGACACGCCGTCGGCGACGGCGGTCACGAACGGCGTGTCGCGGGCGAGGTCCTTGACGTGGATCTCGGTCGGCCCCGACGACCCCTCGACGACGTGCACCGCCATCCAGCGCCCGTCGTCCGAGACCACCGTCACCGGGATCCGGTGGCGTTCGTACCCGTCGCCGAAAAGCTGCGCGTCGTCGGCGACCGGCTCGCCGAACGCGTGGCGCATCACCCGCGGCGTCACGTCGCCGTACCGCTCGTAGTAGAGGCCGCTCCCGTCGGCGATCAGCGTCACCTGCCCGTAGCGGGCCGGCGGGAGGACGTCGGGCAGGTCCTCGCCCGTGTCGACGTCGCGCACCCGGATAGAGACTTCGTCGACGCCCCCCGCGCGGACGGCGTACGCCACGCGCGTCCCGTGGTCCGAGACGTCCCGCAGCTCCACGCTCGTCGTGTGGTCCGGGCTGAGCGGATGGGGGTCGATCAGCGCCCGGTCGTTCCCGTCCACCCCGTCGCGGACGTACAGGACCGCCAGTTCCTGATCGGCCCGGCGCCGGGCGTGGAAGTAGCGGCCTCCGCGCTCGACCGGCGGGCCGATCTCCTCGCGTTCGAGCACCGACGCGGCGAGCGTCCGCAGCCGCCCGCGGCCCGGCAGCGCCCCGAGCACGGCGTCGGTGTGCGCGTTCTGCGCGTCGATCCAGGCGCGCGTCTCGGGCGACTCCTGATCTTCGAGCCAGCGGTATGGGTCGACGATCTCGACGCCGTGCAGCGTCTCGACGACCTCCCGGACCTCGGTCTCCGGCGGCGGCGGCATGATGCTCCGATTCTCCGAAGCGCAGGCCGTCAGCAGCGCGGCGGCGGCCCAGCAAGTCCCGGCGCGGCGCGACGGCGCGTCCATGCTTTCTTCCTGCTATCGGCGCTGCAGGTTGACCGGCCGGTTGTTCCCGCCGCCCGGCGAAGCCGGGTCCGGGCGCGCATGCCGCTGCCGGATCCGCCAGCCGTCGTCCGTCCTGACGTAGACGTCCTCGTAAACGCCCGTGTCGGTGACGACGATCGGCTCGGCGCTCGGATCGAAACCTATCCAGTAGACTCGCCCCTCGGCGCCCCCGTCGCCGTCGGGCGTGATCACCCAACTGCTGTTCCAGTGGCGGTACGTGTACCCGGACGGGCGCGGCGCGAACGTCTCGCGCCGGTACCGCGCTATCTCCTCGCGCCCGATCCACTCGCCGTAGTCGGCGATCCGGAAGATTCCGTCCTCGGCGAAGACGTTTATCCACATGTCGGCATTGCCGGAGTCGCTGCCCTGGCTGTACTGCGACGACAGTTGCTGAATCTCCGCGAGGTCCGCGCCGGTCAGATCCCCGTCGGCGTCGTCGCCCTGGGCGTTGACGTAGCCGAGAGCGGCAACCCAGCCCAGCAGGGCGCCGGCCGACAGCAGTCGCAGTCCGTTCATGACTCCTCCTTGTTCAACAGTTCTTATGAGGGCATCCTGCATGCGCATGCCGCACGGTGTCAAGCGGCCCGGGCGAAGGCGCTCCCGTGGTAACCTGACGCCATGAGCAACGCTCCGACCGAAATCGCCAACCTCCTGTACACCTACGCGCGCCTGGTCGACAGCGGCGACTACGCCGGCGTCGGCAGGCTGTTCGCGCACGCGCGGCTCACCGCCGAGCACAGCGACATGGACGTGCGGGGCGCCGAGGCCGTCGAGGCCCACTACGCGCGCACGACCCGTCTCTACCCCGACACCCGCACCCCGAAGACGAAGCACGTGATGACCAACCCGATCATCGAGGTGGACGAGGCGGCGGGCACGGCGACCTGCCACGCCTGCTACACGGTGCTGCAGGCCACCGAGGCGCTTCCGTTGCAGCCGATCATCACGGGACGCTACGAGGACACGTTCGAGCGCGTCGACGGACGCTGGCGTTACACCGGGAAGAAGTTCTTCGTCGACCAGGTCGGCGACCTGAGCCAGCACCTGCTGCCCGGTTCGGCGCTCCTGTAGCGGCGCTCACGGCAGGCTGAACGCCACCAGCTCGGCCGTGTCGGCCGAGCCGACCGCCACGGCGACGTACTGCCTGCCGTCGTGCAGGTAGGTCATCGGCGCCGCCGCCGAGCGGCCGTCCAGCTTGAACGTCCGCAGCAGCGCGCCGTCCGCCTTGTCGAAGGCGAACATGAGCTGCCGGTCGACGTCCGGGTCGCCCCACCGGTCCGGGCTCCGCGGCTTCGTCACCGTGCCGAAGACCAGCGTCTTCGTGACGAGGACGCTGGTGGTCATCACCAGATCGCCGAGCGGCGGCGTGTCCAGACCCTGCAGCAGCGGATGGTTGCGCGGGCCGTTGCCGAGCGGCGACGTCCAGACGATCTCCCCCCGGTTCATGTCGATCGCCGTCATCCGGGCGTACGGCGGCTTGAACAGCGGCAGGCCGTCGAGCGTCATCGCCTCGGCGAGACCGCGCTGGCGGTCCTGCACATACCCCAGGTTGGTCCGGTTCGGGTCGCCCTCCAGCAGGCGGTAGACGGTGGGCGCCGTCCGCGACGGCACGTACAGGATGGCGGTGTCGGGGTCGAACCCGGCGCCCCCCCAGTTGGCGCCGCCGAGCAGGCCCGGCAGGAAGATGGTTCCTTTCTCCGACGGCGGCGTGAACAGCGGCCCGTACTCGAACTGCTGAAGCTGCTCGAAGGCGCGCCGGCGCAGCTCCGGCGTGAAGTCGAGCAGGTTGTCTTCGGTGGTCCCCTGCAGGTCGAACGGCGGCGGCCTGGTCGGGAACGGCTGCGTCGGCGCCGTCCGCTCGCCCGGCACGGTCGACTGCGGGACGGGCCGTTCCTCGATCGGCCAGACCGGCTCGCCCGTCTCGCGGTCGAAGACGTAGGTGAACGCCTGCTTGCTCACCTGGATGACCGCCTTGATCGGCCGGCCGTCCACCGTGACGTCGGCCAGGATAGGGCGCGTCGGGAAGTCGTAGTCCCACACGCCGTGGTGGACCGCCTGGAAGTGCCACACCCGCTCGCCCGTCTTCGCGTCCACGCAGACCAGGCTCTCCGCGTACAGGTTGTCGCCCGGCCGGTTCCCGCCGTACTCGTTGTGGGTGGCGGTGGAGGTCGGCAGGTAGACGTAGCCGAGCTCCGGGTCGTACGCCATCCCGTTCCAGACGTTGGCGTTCCCGGTGTACTCGGCCGACCCGTCGAGCCAAGTCTCGTACCCCGCCTCGTACTCCTTCGGGATGGTGTGGAACGTCCAGAGCTTCCGGCCGGTCCGCACGTCGTACGCCGGGACGTCGCCCGGCGGCATCTCCTTCGTGCGGAAGCCGTCGGCGACGGCGGCGCCGACCACCACCACGTCGCCGGCGATCAGCGCGCGCCGCGCCGCGAAGTTCGTGCCGCGGACCGCGTCGCGGACGCCGGCCATGACGTCGACCTTGCCGCCCGTACCGAAGTCCGGGTCCGGCTCGCCGGTCCGCGCATCGACCGAGACCAGCCGCGCGTCGTTCGTGCCGAGGAGCAGGCGCTCCTCCGTCCCGTCGGTCCAGTAGGCGAGGCCGCGGTGGAGGAACCCGACGTTGGCTGGCCGCCCCGCGGCGTACGCCTGCGGGTCGTGGACCCAGACCGGCTCGCCCGTGCCCGGGTCGAGGGCCGCGATCAGTCCGAGCGGCGTCACCGTGTACAGCAGCCCGCCGATCATCAGCGGCGTGTCTTCGTAACGCCCGCCGCGCCACGCCGGGTTCGACGCCTGAAGGTCCTGGTCGACGGTCGGCCGGCGCCACGCCACGCGGAGGTCGCCGACGTTCGCCTTCGTGATCTGGTCGAGCGGCGAGTACTTCATCCCTTCGCGGCCTCCGGCGAAGTCGCGCCATTCGCCTTCCGCCGCAGCGTTCTGCGCCCAGGCCGGCGCGCCCGCCAGCCCGACGGCGACCGCCGCCGCCGCCCCTGTTCCGATCCACGCACCTGCCAGCTTTCTTCGCAACGCTCCTCCTCGTGAACCTGCCCAATATCTCACAGCCGGCCGCTTTCCTGCACGCCTTCTCCGGCGCACGCCCGCCGGTCGCCGAGCCCGCAGGCGCGCCGGCAGCCGTCCGCGAACCCCTGCTCGCAGGCGCGGCGGTAGATTTGGAGCGGCGGCAGGACCGGCAACGGCCGCCGCCCGTCCCGGAGCACGATGGCGTAGTCCGCGAGGGCCGGCGGCGCCCGGACCGGCCGGCCGGCGCCCCCGGCGTCGAGGTTGGCGCAGCCGTCCGGGAAGCCGAGGTCGCAGGCGCGCCGGAACGCCCGGGCCGCCGGCTCCGGCCGCCGCTCGGGCTGGAGCAGGACGCCGTACTCGTTGCACGCCCACCCGGAGCCGTTGTTGCAGTAGGCCGAGACCAGCACGCCGAAATGCCGGCAGCCGTTCGGCAGATCGTCGGCGCACGCCTGCCGCCAGAACGCCACGTGGTTGCCCGGGTGCTCGTCCCCCACTCCCCGGGCCGCGCTCAGCAGGACGAAGACGGCCGTCCAGACGCCGACCCAGGCGGCGTTCCGCCGCGCGCCCGCGAGGCCGCGCCACAGCCCGGCCGGATCGATGCGCCGGGCGAGGGGCGTCCGGCACGCCCGGTCGATCGCCTGGATCAGCAGGTTCAGCGCCGGCACCGCCAGCAGCTTGTCGTAGAACTGCGGGTGGCCGAGCGCGCCCAGGACGCCGTAGAGCACGATCACGCTCGCCGCGTAGGCGACGCCGAACACCACGCGTCCCAGCTCGCTGCGCGGCGCCGTGGACGGGTCGGTGAACAGCAGGTGCATGCCGAGGAAGACGGCGATCGGGACGTACGAGTCGATGAAGTAGTACGTCCCCGCGCCCGCCGCGTAGAGCGCGCCGAAGACGTACGTCGTCACCACCGCCGACAGCGTCATCGTCGCCACGCCGAACAGGATCTGCCCCGGCAGGCTGGCCAGGAAGATCACCAGGTAGATCTGCGGCGCGTGGTTGAGCGTGGTGGCGATCTCCTGTCCCCACGTCAGGTCGGTCGTCCCGGTGAGCAGCAGTCCGATCGAGAACAGCCCCAGCGGGAACGACGACGGGTTGAAGACGTGGACGCGCCGGCCGTCCTTGCTCCAGCGTATGAACTCCTTCGCCGCGAACCCCGCCGCGATCAGGACGAACTGGAGGTGGAACCAGTCCGGCTTGAACCAGAGGAACAGGTTGATGCTGAAGACGACCGGGACCGGCGCGAAGCCGATCGTGTACGCGCCGCGCCTCGACCACGACAGCAGCATGTCGAACGCACAGGCGAACAGGAGTTGCGCCAGGATCAGGTGCGCCGAGTCGTACACCTCGCGCCAGTGCCACCCCCAGTAGAGGAGGATCGTCGCCTGCGCGCACGCCTGCACGTAATGCTGCCTGCGGATCAGGACGCCGGCCGTCACCCCGGGCCGGCGGCGGACCAGCAGGCCGTGCCAGACGCCGAGCGCCGCCGCCGCGCCCAGGAAGGCCGCCGGCAGCGCGGCTTCAGCCCGAACGGCCGGCAGCAGACTCAGCGCGGCGAGCGCGGCGGCGGGGGCCAGCGGCAGGAGGGCGCGCGCGCGCATCCGGCTGCGTCAGTCGGCGGCTATGCAGTACAGATTGCGCCGCCCGCGCAGGTACAGCTCGCCGCCGACGACGGCCGGCGAGGCGTCGAAGCCGTCGTTCAGCATGTTCGCCGACACCACCTCGAACGTCGGACCGGCCGCGACCACCGCCGTCGTCCCGTCCCGGCTCGGGACGTAGATCCGGCCGCCGGCCGCCACCGGCGACGCGTAGACGTTGCGGATGCCCGGCAGCCGCTCGGGGCCGTAGTGCTGTCGCCCCGTCCGGGCGTCGTAGGCCGACAGAAAGCCGCCGTTGCCCTTCGTGAAGTACAGGATCCCGTCGTGCAGCAGGGGGGACGGCACGTACGGAGTGTCCCGATCGAGCGACCAGGCCAGGGCGTCGGCGCCGTCGATGTCGCCCGCGGCGGCGTCCAGCTTCACGGCGTACAGACGGTTGCCCCGATAGCCGCTGAGGAGGTAGACGAGGCCGTCGGCCGCCACCGGGGTGGGGATGGCGTTGACCGTGGCGCCCTCACCGTCCCAGATCAGGTCGCCGGTCTCGAAGTCGTAGCTCCGCACCCGGTTGGTGGCGTTCGTGACCACCTGCGTCCGGCCGCCGTGTTCGACGACGAGCGGCGTCGCCCACGACGTCATCTCGTCACGTTCGGTCCGCCACAGCTCGCGTCCGGTCCGGGCGTCGAGCGCCGTGATGAACGACTCGCCCTGATGGTCCCAGTTGACGACGACGACGCCGGCGTGCAGCGCCGGCGACGCCCCCTCGCCGAATCCGAACCGGATCTCCATGTCGCCGAAGTCGCGGTCCCACAGCGGGTTTCCGTCCATGTTGAAGCAGTACAGGCCGCGCGAGCCGAAGAAGGCGCAGAGCACCTCCCCGTCGGTCGCGGCCGACGACGAGGCCCAGCTTCCCGACTTGTGCTTCCCCTCGTGGGGCGCTTCCTCCCGCACCGCGCGTTCCCAGGCCAGCTCGCCGGTGCGGCGGTCGAACGCCAGCACGGCGTACTGCAGCGTGCCGGGGACGGCCTCGGTGCTGAAGAGCCGCCTGGTCATGCGCCGGAAGATCCCCTCGCTCGCGCCGGCGCCGCCGGCCGGGACCGCCGTCGTCACGAACACCCGGTCGCCCCAGACGAGCGGCGTCGCCTGCCCGTCGCCGGGGATCTCGATCTTCCAGCGGACGTTCTCCGACTCGCTCCACCGGACCGGCGGATCGGCGTCGGGCGCCGCCCCCGTCGCCAGCGGACCTCTCCACTGCGGCCACGACCGCGGCGGATCGGCGGTTTCCCGGACGGCCTCCGCCGCCGCCTCCTGCGCCTGCGGCGCGGCCGCCGGCGCCAACGCCAGCGCCGCCGCCGCCGCTCCTGCTGTGAACCACCATCCGCGGCTCGGCATCGACATGTCCTTTCTTCTCTCCAGTCTCCAGTTCGCTTCCCTTTGCGAACCAGTCTAACCCGGATCGTTCATGCCGCTTCGCATCGGTCGCCGGCCGCGCGCTCCAGGCGCTGCGCCTGCGTGACGGATTGGAGTTGACCCGGTTTGCGGACACCTGATCCTGTTGGGGAAGAGGAGGTGTTCGCGATGCCTCGTGGTTCGCCCCTCGTGACCACCCCGCAGCGGTGAAATGGATAACCGGCGGGCGCCGAGCAGCGGTCGGCTGCGCCAATAGCGGCGGAGGGCATGATGGCGATGGCGCACAGGCGCCGAGTCTCATCGGCTCCGCCGTCGTCGCGGTCGCCCGCCTGTCGGCGCCGTGCCCCGTATCGCCGCCGGGCGCTGTCTATCTATGGACCTGCCCGGCCTGTGGACGCCCGGTCCACAGCGCTGCATCGTTGATTTACTCACACGGAAAACCACGACATGATCTGAACCCGAAAGCGTCAACCTGTCCGCAGAATCGTGGTAACTTCACGCGCAGGGAGGGGGATAATGGGGCATCGACACGATCGGCGCGCGGCGGGCGTTGCAGGGCTCGCCGGGTTCGCGCTGCTGCTTGCCTCCGCCATGACCGCCAACGCCCAGGACCGGATGCCGCCGATTCCGGACGACCGGATGACGGACGCGCAGAAGGCGGCCGTCGAGGAGTTCAAGCGGGCGCGGAACACGGACCGGTTCCGCGGACCGTTCGTGCCGCTGCTCCGGAGTCCGGAGATCCTGAGCCGCGCCCGCAACCTCGGGGACTATGTCCGGTTCGACAACGTGCTCCCCGCGCATCTCAGCGAGATGGTCATCCTGATCACGGCGCGCCACTGGACGCAGCAGTACGAGTGGGCGGCGCACGCGCCGATCGCCGAGCGCGAGGGGCTCGGCCCTGACGTCATCGCGGCGATCGCCGACGGGCGGCGCCCCGAAGCGATGACCGAGGACGAAGCGGCGCTGTACGACTTCTGCGCCGAGCTGCTCCACACCCGGGGGGTGAGCGACCCGACCTACGCGCGGATGGCGTCGCGGTTCGGGGAGATCGGCGTCATCGACGCGATCGGGGTCATGGGGTACTACTCGATGCTGGCGATGGTGATGAACACCGCGCGGACGCCGCTCCGGGACGACGCGCCGCCGCCGCTGGCGCCGTTTCCGCGATAGCCGGAGGCTGGCCCGGGGCTGGCCTCGGCTGACTGCAACGTCAGTTCACCGCGCCCGGTTTCAGCCGGAAGGCGTCGCCGGACGGGTCCGGCTCGCGGTAGACCGCGTGGCACGCCTGGCAGGCGGCGTCCACTGCGCGCGCCGCGGCGTCGACGGCGGCGGCGTCAATCGTCACCTCGGAAAGCGCCGCATCGAGGTCGTCGAGCCGGCCCGTGGCGTCCCGCACCATCCGGACCGCGTCGTCGCGCCGGTGGTTCCTCCAGAAGCTGATGGTGGGAGACAACTGTTCGCGCGCGCGCGTCACACGGACCTTGGCCGCCTCGAAGTCGCCCGCCGCGAGGGTGGACGTGAGCAACTCGAACTGCCGGCCGACGCCCTTCATCGCCTCGTCGAGATCGTCTCCGGTGTAGATCGGATAGACCCGATCCTGGGCCAGCGCCGCGCCGCCCGCGCACAGCACCATCGCCGCGATATAGCGCCGCATGGCCGGGTCAGGGGACCTGCGCGTCGGCCACGGCCCGGTCGGCGCGTTCCTGCACCGTGCCGGGGACGCCGAGCCGGGTGTCGGCGCCCAGCTCGCGGAGCAGGTCCGCGGTCTCGGGGAACGCCTGAAACTGGAACGACTGCTTCGAGCCCTCCGCCAGACGGAACGGGGTTCGCCCCCGGTAGTCGCGGGCGTCGACGTCGGCGCCGTGCGCCACCAGGTACTCCACCACCTCGTTCAGCCCCCGGAACGCCGCGCCGTGCAGCGCCGTGAAGTCGGCCTCGTTGACCGCGTTGATCTCCGCCCCCGCTTCGAGGAGCGCCCGCACCGCGGCCTCCGCGCCGTGCGAGCGGAGGCCGCGCTTCAGGTTCGGCCGGAAGGTGCAGCGGCCCAAGCCGGCCGCCGCCATGAACGGCGTCGTCCCGTCGTCGATGGCGAGCGCCGGGTCGGCGCCGGCGGCCAGCAGCCGCTCGATGATTGCGGCGTAGCGTTCGGCGTTCCACTGGTCGATCGCTTCGGGAACCGGCACGTACCCCTGGCCGTTGGCGTCGTGGGCCGCCACCCAGAGCGGCGTTGCGCCGCGCAGGTCGCCGGTGCCGCACGCGAACGACTCGAACGCTCCTTTTGTCGGGTGACCGACGTAGCTCATCAGCATGGCCGACGTGGTGATGCGCCCGTTCGGGTCGGCGCCGGCGGCCAGCAGCGCCTCGACGAGCGGGAGGCGCTGAGCCGGCGTCAGGTAGATGCGTCCGCCCCCGGCCCGCTCCCGGTTGGCGTACTCTGCGCCGCCATGCTCCCGGTCCCAGTGGATCGACCAGGCGTCGGTGTTGCCGGCGGCGGCGGCCAGCGCCGGGATGCCGCCGATCGTCCCGTTCGGATCGGCGCCCTGCTCTATCAGGAACAGCGCGAAGGCGTCGTGCCCGTCGACGATGGCGAACGGCAGCGGGTGGGTGCCGTCCGACCCGACGCCGTTGACGTCGGCGCCGGCGGCCAGCAGCAGCCGGGCGGTCTCGACGTCGCCGTTCTTCGCCGCGGTCATCAGCGGCGTCATCCCCTTGGTGGTCGACGCCTGGACGTCCGCGCCCCCTTCGAGCAGCGTCCGGACGACGTCGCGGTGGGCGCCGGCCACCGCCCACATCAGCGCCGTGGCCGTCGTCCCGCCGGTCGCCGCGTTGACGTCCGCGCCGTGCTCCAGGAGCGCGCGGACGATTCCGGCGGCGCCGGTGCGCGCGGCCACCATCAGCGGCGTCAGGCCGTTCGCCTGGGCGGCGTCGGCGTCCGCCCCGGCGGCCAGCAGCGCGGCGACCATCGCCGCGCTGGCGTTCTCGCTCGCCCGGACGAGCGGCGTCACGCCGTGGTCGTCCGCGGCGTCGGCGTCCGCCCCGGCGGCCAGCAGCGCCGCGGCCGCTTCGTGGTCGTCCCAGTGGGCCGCCCAGAGCAGCGCGGTGGCGCCGTCGGCCCGGCGTCCGTCGACGTCGACCCCCTCGGCGATCAGCGCCCGGACGGCCGCGGCGTCCTGCCGGGCCGCGGCCTCCACCAGCCGGCGGTCCGGTTCGGCCGCCGCAAGACCGGCGGCGGCGACGCAGGCCAGAACGAACGCCCCCGCTCGTTGCGCGCCGGTGGTCGTCATCGTTCGCTCCTTCGCATGGCCTCGGCAGGGCGGACCGGCGGCGCCGGCCCGCCCTCGACCGTTCGGTTATTATATGCAGTCGCCGCCGCTTCCCGCGCGGCGATTTTTCTTGCGCCCGATGGGGTGCGCTCTGGTAATAATAATAGGCCTGTCGTATGAGGCGGGGAATCATGCCAAGACTGCGAAGACCGCGAAGACCGCCGGAGCCGTCAGGGTCGCGACGCGGCGCGGCCGGCGTCGCTGCGCTCGCGCTCGCGTGCGGCTTTCTGCATCTCGCCGGCGCGCCGGCGGCCGGCCAGACCGCGCCGGACGGTGCGCCGTCGCGCGCGCTGCTCGACCGCTACTGCGTGACCTGCCACAACGAACGCCTGAAGACGGCCGGGCTGACGCTCGACACCGTGGACGTGGAGCAGGCGGCGGCGCACGCGGAAGTGCTGGAGAAGGTGGTCCGCAAGCTGCGCGCCGGGCAGATGCCGCCGGCCGGCCGGCCGCGCCCCGACGCGGCGGCGGTCGACGCGTTCGCCACGGCGCTGGAGACCGCGCTCGACCGCGAGAGCGCGGCGGCGCCCAACCCCGGCCGGGTCGCCTCCCGGCGGATGAACCGGGTGGAGTACGTCAACGCCGTCCGCGACCTGCTGGCGCTGGAGATCGACGGCGCCGAGCTGCTGCCGAGCGACATGGCGGGGTTCGGGTTCGACAACAACGCCGACGTGCTGGCGATGACCCCGGCCCTGATGTCGCGGTACATCGCGGCGGCCACCAAGATCAGCCGGGCCGCCGTCGGCAGTCCCGACAACCGCCCGATGCGTCAGGTGTACTCGCTCGGCTTCGAGCAGCAGGACGCCCGGATGAACGAGGACATGCCGTTCGCCACCCATGGCGGCCTGGCGGCCCGCCACCTGTTCCCGCTCGACGGCGAGTACGTCTTCGCGGTCCGTCTCAAGCGGAACCAGACGGTCGAGACGATCAACGGCATCGAGGAGGACGAGCACGAGATCGAGCTGCGGGTGGACCACGCGCTCGTCACCCGGTGGAGGATCGGGGGCAGGTTCCCCGGACCGAATCCCGGCGTGCTGATCGCGGTGCCCGAGGACGACGTGGAGGGCCAGCGCCTGCACGAGTACCGGATGACGGCCGACGACGCGCTGGAGATCCGCACCAACGTCAAGGCCGGCCAGCGGCTCGTCTCGGTGTCGTTCACCGACTCGGCGCCCTCGCCCCACGGCCTGCGCGGCAAGCCCGGCATCGACCAGGTGTTCATCTCCGGTCCGTTCAACGGAAAGACGCCGGACGACACGGCGAGCCGGCGGCGGATCTTCACCTGCCGCCCGGCCAGCGCCGCGGACGAGGAGCCGTGCGCGAGAGAGATCATCGCGACGCTCGCCCGCCGGGCGTACCGCCGGCCGGTCGCCGGCGGCGACGTCGACCCGCTGGTGGCGGTCTACCGCGAAGGCCGCGCCGACCGCGACTTCGACGCCGGGATAGAGCGGGCGCTCGAAGCGCTCCTCTCGATGCCCGAGTTTCTCCTGCGGGTGGAGCATCAGCCGGCGGGCGTCGGTCCCGGCGAGGTCTACGAGTTGACCGACCTGGAGCTGGCCTCCCGCCTCTCGTTCTTCCTCTGGCGCAGCATTCCGGACGACGAGCTGCTCGACCTGGCGGCCGACAGGCGGCTGAGCGACCCGGACGTGCTGGCCGGGCAGGTGCGCCGCCTGCTGGCCGACCGGAAGGCCACCCGGTTCACGAACGACTTCATCGGCCAGTGGCTCCAGACGCGCAACATCAACGAGCAGGCGCCCGACGGGGCGCTGTTCGCTCAGTTCAACGACACACTGCGCAAGGCGATGGCGCGTGAGACGGAGCTGTTCTTCGAGAGCCAAGTCCGCGAAGACCGCCCGATTCCGGAGCTGCTGCGCGCCGACTACACCTTCCTCAACGAGCAGTTGGCCCGTCACTACGGCGTGGAGGGCGTCTACGGCAGCCGGTTCCGCCGGGCGCAGTGGACCGACGACCGGCGGCACGGGCTGCTCGGCCACGCCAGCCTGCTGACGGTGACGTCGTATGCGAACCGGACGTCGGTGGTGCTGCGGGGCAAGTGGGTGCTGGAGACGCTGCTGGGCGCGCCGCCGCCGCCGCCGCCGCCGAACGTGCCGCCGCTCGAGGAGAACGACGGCAGCGGCCCGCCGGCGTCGCTGCGGGAGCGGATGGAGCGGCACCGGAGCAACCCGGTCTGCGCGAGCTGCCACTCGGAGATGGATCAGTTGGGGTTCGCGCTCGAGCATTTCGACGCGATCGGGCAGTGGCGGGAGACGGACGCCGGCGCGCCGATCGACGCGACGATCGAGTGGGCGGACCGGACGATAGACAGCCCGCGGGCGCTGCGGGAGGCGCTGGCGGGGAAGGGAACCGAGTTCGTCCGAACGGTGGCGGAGAAGCTGCTGACCTACGCGCTCGGCCGCGGCCTGACGCATCACGACGCGCCGACGGTGCGGCAGCTCGTGCGGGACCTGCAGCGCGACGGCTACCGGTGGTCTTCGCTGCTGCTCGGCGTCGCGGAGAGCGCGCCGTTCCGGATGCGGCGCGCGCCCGGCCCGGCCGACGCGCCGGAGGCGACCGTCGCCGCGCGCTGAACGCCGTCAGACCGGTGGATTGATCCAAGGAGACCAGGCATGTTCATCACCAGAAAGCAGTTGCCCCGCCGCACGGTGTTGCGAGGACTGGGCGTCAGCATGGCGCTGCCGCTGCTCGACGGCATGGTTCCGGCGCTGACCGCGCTCAGCAGGACCGCGGCGGCCCCCGTGCGGCGGTTCGGCGTGTTCTACGTGCCGAACGGGATGTCGATGCCGTACTGGTCGCCGAAGGCGGAAGGACCGCTGACCGAGCTCCCGCCGACGCTGCAGTCGCTCGCCGGGCTGGAGGACCGGGTGCTGATGTGCGGCGGACTCGCCGACGAAGCGGCCAACCTGGTGAAGGGAGGCGGCGACCACGCGCGGTCGGCCGGCACCTTCCTGACCTGCGTCCCGTTCAAGATCACCGCCGGAGCCGACGTGTACGCCGCGGTGTCGGTCGACCAGATCGCCGCGCGGGAGCTGTCGAAGGAGACCCAGTTGGCGTCGCTGGAGCTCGGGATCGAGTCGAACGCCATGCTCGGCTCGTGCGACGGCGGCGCGAGCTGCGCCTACACGAACACGATCGCCTGGCGCACGCCGACCACCCCGCTGCCGATCGAGAACGACCCGCGCGCCGTCTTCGAGCGGCTGTTCGGCACGAGCGGCAGCACCGACCCGGCGGCGCGGCTGGCGCGCATCCGGCGCGACCGCACCATCCTGGACCTCGTCGGCGAGAAGCTGGGCGACCTCGAGCGGACGCTCGGTCCCGGAGACCGCGTGAAGCTCGACGAGTACCTGGAGTCGGTGCGCGACATCGAGCGGCGGATCGAGATGGCGGAGCGCCAGAACACGCGCGAACTGCCGGTGGTCGATCAGCCGGTCGGCGTCCCGAACGACTACGCGGAGCACGCCAGGCTGATGATGGACCTGCTGGCGCTCGCCTTCCAGACCGACCTGACGCGGATCAGCACGTTCATGCTCGCCCGCGAGGTCTCGGGCCACGCCTATCCGGAGATCGGCGTGCCCGACTCGCACCATCCGCTGTCGCACCACCAGGACGAGCCGGCCAAGCTGGAGCGGCTGCACAAGATCAACGAGTACCACTTCCAGCAGTTCGCCCATCTCGTCAGGAAGCTGTCCGAGACGCCGGAGGGCGACGGGACGATGATGGACTCGACGCTGCTGCTGTACGGCACCGGGATCAGCGACAGCAACACCCACTTCCACGACGACCTGCCGATTGCGCTGATCGCCGGGAAGGACACCGGGATCACCGGCGGCCGGTACGTCCGGTACGCGGACGGCACGCCGCTGGCGAACCTCCACCTCTCGGTCCTCGAAAAGCTGGGAACGCCGGAGGAGATGCTCGGCGACAGCACCGGCACGCTGAAGCACGTGACCGGCCTCGCATGAAGGGGGGAAGTGGTGCCGGTGCAGGGACTTGAACCCCGGACCTAGCGGATATGAGCCGCTCGCTCTGACCAGCTGAGCTACACCGGCACGGCGCCGCAACCGGCAGACGCTCCATTATAGCGAACGCGCGGCTACAGGATCAGCATCGCGTCGCCGAAGCTGTAGAAGCGGTACCGCCGATCGATCGCTTCGCGGTAGGCGGCGAGGATCGTCTCGCGGCCGGCGAACGCGCAGGCCAGCAGCAGGAGCGACGAGCGCGGCAGGTGGAAGTTGGTCAGCAGGCCGCCCACCACCTGGAAGTCGAAGCGCCCGTGGATGTACAGGTCGGTCTCTCCCGCTCCCGGCTCCAGACGCCCGCCGTGGGCGCGGGCGACCGCTTCGAGCGTGCGGGTGGTGGTGGTCCCGACGGCGACGACCCGGCGCCCCTCGTCGAGCGCGCGGTTGATCGCGGCGGCCGTCGACGCCGTCACCTCGTACCGCTCGGCGGCCACCCGGTGCTCTTCGATCCGGGCGGTCCGGACCGGCTCGAACGTCCCGTAGCCGACGTGCAGCGTGACGGCGCGGCGCTCGACTCCGCACGCCTGCAGGCGGCCCAGCAGCGCCGGAGTGAAATGCAGCCCGGCGGTCGGCGCCGCGACCGACCCGCGCGCCCGCGCATAGACCGTCTGGTACCGGCTGCGGTCGTCCGGCGTGTCGGGACGCCGGACGTACGGCGGCAGCGGCGCGCGCCCGATCGCTTCTATCGCCTCGTCGACGTCCCGCCCGCCATCGGCGGTGAGCCGAACGGTCCGCCGTCCGTGGAACCGGCGGGCGAGCACTTCGAGCCGCAGCCGGAAGCCGCCGCCCTCGAAGACGGCCCGCCGCCCTTCCCTGAGCTTCTGTCCAGGATGCAGCAGCACGTCCCACCGGTCGCCGTCGAGCCGCGACAGCAGCAGGCACTCGACCGCTCCGCCGCTCGGGTCGCGCCGCCCGAGCAGCCGCGCCGGAACGACGCGCGTGTCGTTGACGACCAGCACGTCGCCCGGCTTCAGCAGCTCCGGGAGGTCGGCCACCCGCCGATGGGCGCGCCGCCCGGTGCTCGGGTCGAGCAGCAGCAGCCGGGCTTGGTCGCGGTCGGGGAGAGGCTCCTGCGCGATCATCTCGACCGGCAGGTCGTAGTCGAAATCGGAAAGCGGGGTCGGCAAACCGCGGGCGGGAGCCATCGCCGGTCAGCCGCAGACCGGAGCTGCTCCGATCACTGGCGCAGTTGACGGAGGCGGCGCGCTGACGAAAGACCGCCCGGCGTTGCGCGGCGAAGGGGAGGCCCCGACGGGCCTCCCCTGAGGTTTGCGATGCGGCGCTCCGGTCGAACCGGGCGTCAGAAGTCCAACTGGAAGGCGAACTTGGCCAGCCGGCCCGCCATGGTGACCTGCGGCGTCAGGTAACCGGCGCCGCTGCCGGTAGCGGAACCCCATCCGGGGGCCTCGCGCGTGACCGCGTTCGAGTTGAACAGGTTGAACAGGTCGAACATGGCCCGGAACTGCGTGCCGCCGGCCAGCCGGAAGATCTTCGTCAGCCGCAGGTCGAGCTGGTTGAACCGGTCGCCGTACCAGGAGCCGGGCGGAATCACGTCCACCTCTATCGAACCCTGCGTATGCGGCCGCCCGTTGACCAGCGCGGCGCCGCTGTAGACCACCTCGGCGATGCGCGACGGCCCTGGCTGGTTCTGGAGGGTGGCGGCGATCTGGATGTCGTACGGCAGCGTGTACGAACCGAGGAACTTCACCTGCGTCAGCCAGTTGTGGCTCGCGTCGCAGTACGACTGCGGGGTCACCGGAGACGTGGCGGCCCGCTCGTTGAACTGTTTCTCCGGCAGGGCGGTGATCAGATCGCAATCGTTGGTGCTGGTGGCGCCGGTGCTCACGCCGCCCTGGATCAGCAGGTTTTCGAGCCGGCCGTCGATTGTGACGTCGAAACCCTGCCAGTTCTGGCTCTGGTCGCCGAAATTGCCGGCCGCGGTGAAGATGTTGTCCGGCGTCCCGATGGTGTCGGGCCGCTGGTCATAAAGCATGATCGACTGCGGCAGGTCGGGGTTCATGTCCCGAAGTCCCTGCGGGACGTCGACGCTGTACGCTTCGAAGTCGCCCGCGCTCAGATTCCGGTCGTCCTCCACGTAGAAGTTGATCCACGAGCGCCGGAAGAAGCCCACGTCGAGCGACAGACCGGGCAGCAGCTCCTGCTGCAGGCTCGCCGTGATCTCCCAGTTCGACTGCCGGTTCCCCCAGCCGTAGCGCCACGCCTCGTCGAAGAACGTGGTGGGGATCGGGTTGCCGAAGAACGGCGTCGGATTGGGCGAGAGCAGCTCGCCGTTCGGCTCGTTGATGAGCGGATTGCCCTGCACGAGGCCGTCGCCGGCGATGCACTGCCCGGGCCACAGCTCGTTTTGCCAGGCCGTGCCGGTGCTGCCCAGCCCCGCATGCGGGATGCAGCCGGTAATTCCGTCCAGCCAGGTCCGGTTCATGGCGCGGTTGTTCAGGCCCGGGTTGAGGAGGTTGGCGATGTCGGTGGAGTTCCGTTTCCCGTAGCGGTGGGCGCCGAACTTGACCGCTGTCCGCCCGTCGCCGCGGACGTCCCACGCCACGCCGACCCGCGGCTGCAGGTCGTGCCAGCCGTTCGCCTTTTCCCCGGCGATGAACAGGTCGTTCTCGCCCTGCAGCCAGGTGTTCATGCCGGGCGTGGCCTGATCGGGATAGCTCGACTCCTCGTAGTCGTAGCGCAGGCCGGCGTTGATCGTCAGCCGGTCGAGCGTCCACTGCTCCTGTGCGTAGATCCCCATGTTGCGCGCCCGGTTGATCTGCCAGGCCGGCGTGCGGAACGTCGCCCGCACCGGCCGGCCGCCGACCACCAGGGCGTGGTACCAGTAGTCGTGGTTGTAGTTGATGGCGTTCTCGCCCAGCCACAGGCTGGTCATGCCGAACTTCAGGTTGTGGCTGCCGGTGACGTACGACACCGACCCGCGGATCATGTTGGTGTGCTTCGGGCTGTTGCGCTCCTGCGCGCCCGAGAACCAGCCCGACATGTTGCGCGTAGCCCACGTTCCGGGCACGTAGACGACGCCCGGCACGTTGAGGTTCGCTTCCGGCACGTCGTGCAGGTAGTAGCGCACGGGCAGCATGGACACGCCCGCCTCGAACAGCAGCCGGTTGGTGTGCGGCCGGGTCCAGGTGGCCTGGTACGTGTTCGTGCGGATGTCGCCGCCCAACGAGGCCTCCGGCGAGATCGCGATAGACGCCAGCGTGCGGCCCTGCAGCAGATGCGGCTGGTCGGTGCTGCTGTTGGTCCAGTACAGCTTGAACTTGTCGCGCGGCGTGCCCTGGATCGTGAAGTTGATCGATTGCTCGCGGATGGTCGTGGCGTCGATGGCCGGGTTGTCGAGGTCTTCGACCCTGCCCCAGTTCGTCGGGTCCGCGACGGCCTCCGGCGTCTGGTAGAAGACGCCGCCGGCGATGGTGTCGGCCTTCTGCGACGTGTGCGTCGCGAAGAACCAGATCCGGTCGCGGACGATCGGACCGCCGAACACCGGATTGATCGTCCAGACCTCGTCGATCAGGGTCGGCGTGAGGCTGGGGTTCTGCGCCAGCAGGTCGGCGTCGTCCTTGATGTTGTCGGCGTTCAGCCCCTTGAAGGCGAAGGTGGTGAAGAAGTGGCCGCTGAACTCGTTGCGGCCTTCGCGCGGGATCATGTTGATCCGCACGCCGCCCGATTCGATCTCGGCCGGACTGGCCGAGTAGTTGTAGGCGAGCTCCTCGAAGTTCGAGTCGGGGAAGACCGAGTAGTTGGCCCCCTGCGTCAGCGAGTCGCCGACGTCCATCCCGTTGATCTCGAGCT
The DNA here is from genome assembly GCA_965203565.1 of Vicinamibacterales bacterium. Lineage (GTDB taxonomy): Bacteria > Acidobacteriota > Vicinamibacteria > Vicinamibacterales > UBA8438 > JAAXGX01. Next base: position 253,399 of record OZ241896.1, read on the forward strand.
GCTGGTCCTCCTGGTCGCCGCCGTGGATCGCCAGCCGCTGGAGGGTCTGGCCGGCGATGCCGCCCTGGTCCTGCGACAGGCTCGACAAGTAGCTGTCGAAGCCGCCCATGCCCGGCACGAGGAGCGCGTACGCCTGGAACGACTTCCCGGTCGGGATGCTGTCGATGACCTCGCGGTCCATCACCTGCCGCTGCTCGACGTTCTGGATGTCGACGACCGGCGTGGCGCCGGAGACCGTGATCGTCTCCTCGATGTCGCCGACCGACAGCTCGACGTCGATGTTGGCCGTGAAGCCGCTGCTGAGCTCGACGCCTTCCCGGACCAGCGTGCCGAATCCGGGAAGCGAATACGTTACGTCGTAACGTCCCACCTCGAGGGAGACGATCAGATACTGCCCGTTGCCGTCGGTGACGGCCGTGCGGACCTGCTCGATCAGCGCGGGACTCCGCGCCTCGACCGTCACGCCGGGCAGCACGCCCCCCGTCGTGTCGGTGACCGTGCCGCCGATCGCCGAGTCCTGTGCAACGGCTGCGTGCGGCGCCAGCAGAATCGCGGCGGCCGCGGCAAGCGCCAGCGGGAACAGAGACAGCCGTCTACCGTGCGTCATCGTCCAGGTCTCCTTGCAAGGCCGAAGCATCTTCAAGCCAAGTCGCCGAGTGTGGCGCGAACCACAAGACTTGAATGGAGTGCAACCATGATGCCAAGTGGATGCCGCTTGTTAACTTCTTGATTTCAAGTGCCTTCCCGGCGAAGCTGCCCGGCGCCGGCATTCAATTTTTTGGGGTGAATTCAAATAATTGAACGTCAGGCGCTTCCTGACGCTCCCTCTTTCACGCCTTGCGCCGGCCGGACGCGGCGATCGACCTGCCGGCTACAGACCGCCCGGTCCGCGGCCGGTGTTCAGGACGCCGTCCGGATCGAACCGGCGCTTGATCGCCTCCATCACCCGGCGGCTGTCGCCGATCGGGCCCCACGCATCGATGCGGCGGCGCAAGACGGGATCGCTGCGGCGGATGACGGCCGAGCCGCGGCCTGCCGGCAGGTGCGACCGAAGCTCTTCAACGAGGCTTGCCTGCACGTCCACCGGCCCGTCGAGCCGCACGTCGACGACGCCGAGACCGGCGCGGCCGGCGACCGCCAGGTCGACGCCGCCGGCGGCGGCGCGGCCGCGGAGTCGGGCGAGCGTCGGGAACAGGTCCGCGGGTGCGGTGCTCAGCTTGACCAGCGCGCCGACGCCGGACCAGTGCGCCGCATGCCGGCTCCAGGCCGCTCGCTCGGTCTCGCCGGCGAGCACGGCGGCCGACCCGCGCGCGCCGACGATCTCGCATGCGGCGGCGGCCTGCTGCGCGACGGACGCCTCGACCGACTCGAACCGGATCAGCAGGCGGGTCGGCGGCGAGGCGACCTCTATCGCGGTCGGCGTCAACGCCGATTTCGCCAGATCGTCGGCGACGGGCGCGGCGGCTTCGAGATCGCCGACCTCCACTTTCACCGTCCGGGACGCCGGCGGGAGCGGCGCGAGCTTGAAGGTGGCGGTGAGGACGACGCCGAGACAGCCGAACGAGCCGGTCAGCAGCCGGGAGAGGTCGTAGCCGGCGACGTTCTTGACGACGGCGCCGCCGGCCTTCGCCACCCGCCCGTCGATGCGCGCCAGCGTGACGCCGATGATCGCATCGCGCGGCGCGCCGTGACCGTGCCGCCGCGGGCCGCTGTCGTTCGTCGCCACGATGCCGCCGACGGTGGCGCGGTCCGGCCAGGGGGGATCCCACGGAAGGCGCTGACCGTGCGCGGCCAGCGCGGCGTTGGTCGAAGCAAGCGTCGTCCCGGCTTCCACCGTCGCAGTCAGGTCGCCGTGCCGATGATCGACGGCGCCGCGGAGTGCGGCCGTGGAGAGGAGCAGGTCGGCCGGCGCCGCCGGCGCTCCCCACTCCAGCTTGGTGCGTCCCCCGGCGACCAGCACCCGGAGCCGCTCGGACGCCGCCCACGCCAGCGCCGCCGCCAGCGCGTCGCGGGTCGCCGGCTCGGCCGCCAGCCGCGGCCGGACGCCGTCGACGGCGTCGTGGACGCCGGCGACGCGCGCTGCGCCGGCGCCCACCCGGGCCGCCAGTCGATCGAGGAGCGCAGCCGTCGACGCGACGGCCGGCATCAGACCCGCTCCGCCAGGCCGGCCGCCTCAGCCGGCCGCCGGCGGTAGGGGCCGGGCGTTTCGCCGCAGAGGCGCGGCGTCGGAAACACCTTTCCGGGATTGCAGAGGTAGCCGGGGTCGAACGCGCACCGCACGAGCTGCATGGTGTCAAGATCGTTCTCGTCGAACATCTTCGGCAGGTGCTCCGCCTTGTCGGCGCCGACGCCGTGCTCGCCGGTGATCGACCCGCCGGCGTCGAGGCAGTACGTCAGGATCTCCGACGCGACCTCCTGCGCGAGGTCGGCCTGGCCCGGGATCCGTTCGTCGTAGCAGACCAGCGGATGGAGGTTGCCGTCGCCGGCGTGGAACACGTTGCCGATCCTGAGGCCGGAACGCTCGGACAGGCCGCGGATCCGGCCGAGCACCTCCGACAGCCGGGTGCGGGGAATGACGCCGTCCTGCACGTAATAGCTGGGCGAAACGCGCCCCATCGCCGCGAAAGCCGCCTTGCGTCCCCGCCAGAACCGCGCCCGCTCGTCGTCGGTCCGGGCGACCCGGATCTCGGCCGCTCCCGCGCCGGCGCAGACCTCCTCGACGCGGCCGAAGAGCGCCGTCACGTCCGCTTCGGCGCCGTCGAGCTCGACGATCAGGATCGCCTCGGCGGCCGGGAAGCCCGGACGGACCGCCGCCTCGGCCGCCTCCGCCGTCAGCCGGTCCATCATCTCGACCGCGGCCGGGATGATGCCGGCGCCGATGATGCCCGACACCGCGCCGCCCGCCGCTTCGGTCGAGTCGAACGCCGCCAGCAGCGTCCGGACCGCGGCAGGCTTCCGCAGCAGGTTCAGCGTCACCTCGGTGACCACCGCCAGCGTCCCTTCCGACCCGACCAGCACGCCGAGCAGGTCGAGGCCGGGCGGATCGAGCGCCGGCCCGCCGATGCGGATCGTTTCGCCGTCCGGCAGCACCGCCTCCACCCCGAGCACGTGATGCACGGTGAACCCGTACTTCAGGCAGTGGGCGCCGCCGGAGTTCTCCGCGACGTTCCCGCCTATCGAACAGATCACCTGGCTCGACGGATCGGGCGCGTAGTAGCAGCCGTCGCTCGCCACCGCCTTGCTGACGTCGAGGTTCATCACGCCCGGCTCGACGGTGATCGTGCGGTTCGGGATGTCGATATCCAGGATCCGGTTCATCCGCGCCGTCACGATCAGGACGCCGTCCGGATGCGGCATGGCACCGCCCGACAGGCCGGTCCCCTGGCCGCGCGCCACGAACGGAACGCCGTGCTCGTGGCAGAGGCGGACGACGCGCCGCACCTGATCCGCACTGGTCGGGAGAACCGCGACGCCCGGCTTCGCGCGCAGCTTCACCAGACCGTCGGTCTCGTACGTCAGCAGCTCGCCGTGGTCGCGCACGACGCCGTCGACGCCGACGATCGTCTCGAGACGGGCGAGAAAGGTCTTGTCCACAGCAGCCGGCCGTCCGGCGAGCCTTTGCTACCAGCCCGTGGCGGAGGTCCCCGCCGCATTCGAGCGGCGATGCATCCCGCCTGACGGCGTTGTTCGTCGGTTGCGTATGCCCAATATGCGCCCTCCTCACGTCTTGTCAGCCGGGCGCCTCACCGCTCTCGGCGCCCCGCGGGGGTTCCCACCACGGGCTCCTACGGTCTCGAATACTGATCGATGACGCGCGAGATGGCTCGCCGGCAGACCCGGCAGAACCCGACCGGGTTCCGGGTGAACATGATGCAGTCGATCTCCGGCCGGTAGAGGCCGGTCGGCTCGTACGACGCGCCTTCGAACGCGCCGACCTTCCCGGCGTGCGCCATCCCCTGCAGCAGGGCCGTTTCACGCTCCATCTGCGCGGTGAACAGCGCGTCCATCTCCGCTTCGGGCGCGCCTTCCATCCGCAACGCACGGCGCTCGCGCAGCGCCGCGGCGCTGCCGGCCTCGAACGCCTCCTTGTCCCACGGGGTCGGCAGCGGCGCGCCGGCGTCGACCAGATCGCCCCACTTGAGGTTCTCCGGGTCGTGCAGCGCCGTCACGTTCGGCTCCCACGGCTCCGGGTGACGGGCGGCGCCGGTCTCGTACGCCACGTCGGACGTGTAGTACTCGTCGGCCAGTCCCGCAAAATGATGGCCGAACTCGTGGATGAAGACGTACTCGGCGAAACCGGTGTCGGCCGCCGCCGTCGCCTGGAAGTTGAAGATCCCTCCCCCGCCGTACTGCGCCTCGTTGACCAGGATCTCGAGGAACTCGTACGGGGCGGCGGACGCTGCGTCGCGCAGCGCGCGGTTGTCGTACGTCAGCACGTACCGTTCCGAGTCGAAGACGTTGTACTCGGCTGACAGCGGCGTCCGCCGGAACTCCAGCGCGCGCGGCCGGCTCACGCCCGAACGGGTCGACGGAAGGTCGAGCCCCCGGACGTTGAAGTCGGACCGCCGGCTCCGGAACGGCTCCTCCTCGAACAGGGCGTCGACCAGCCGCCTGGCGTCGGCATGGAACTTCGGCAGGTCGGCTTCGGCGTACCCTTCGCCGAGCACGAGCAGGTCGACCTTCCCGGCCGGCGGGCCGCTTTCCTGGAGGGTCCAGACGTCGCCGATCGGCGCACGGTCGGCCGGGTTGACGAACCGGGAGTCCGGATCGACGACGGTCGACCAGATCTCGTGAAAGCTGTTCTCGGCGTCGCGCACCTTCAGCACGACCTGCACCGGCCGCCGCGGCCACGGGAACCGCAACGATTCGTGGAACGTCCGGTGCAGCCGCCGCGCCTCCGGCGTCGTTTCCCATTCGCCGTAGATCGACGCAAACCCGCGCGAGTAGATCGCCCGGTTGGTCCGGCGGTCGATCACCTCGAACAGGTACTTCCCCAGGTTGAGATCGTCGATCAGGCGCGTGCGGCTTCCGGCCCACGGGCCGTCGGAAACTATCCGGTCCAGGCCGAAGATTTCCGTCCCGAGGCCGCCGGAGTGGAAATAATCGACGCGCATCGTCTTGTCGACGAAGTGGGCGTCGAACGCGCCCGTGGCGGCGCCCTGGGCGGCGGCCGGTCCCCGTCCGCCGTGGACGATCACGCAGACGGCGACGAGCGAGACGCACACGATCCACCGGAAGAGAACGGCCATGGAACGTATTCTAATCGCTGACGGCAAGCTCTCCGGGCACGATCGGCCGGGTGCGCGGGAGCTTGCCGCGGTGCGCCAGCCAGCCGACGAACCCCAGCACCCCGACGAACGCGGTGAGCTTCACGGCGTCGGCGGAGCGGGTCGCCGGCAGCGCCGCCCACAGCAGCCAGAGCACCGGCTGCGCCAGGCAGACGGCCCACACCGACCCGTAGAAGCAGCGCCGCTCGCGCCCCTCTCCCCTGGTCGAGCGCTTGACGCGCGGCAACACGCCCGCCGCGCCCAGGATCCAGATCGTGGCCGCCATCGGGAAGTAGGCGGCGTCGTAGAGCTGTCGCAGGCGCCATCCGCCGGTCGCGACGGCGGCGATCAGCCCGCCCAGGTTGAGCAGCCCGAACGTGACGACCGCGCTCCAGGCCAGCGTGTAGCAGACGCGCCGGTACAGCGGATTCGGCTTGTCTTCGGTGAAACGGATGATGTACGGACGAGGCTCCACGCCCGGCAGGCGGCCGCGCCATCCGGCCGCGCCGGTCGCCAGCAGCACGACGCCCAGCCAGGCCGCCATGCGCCGATCGAAACCGCGCTCGAACAGGTCGAACGTGAGCGGGCCGGGGGTGATGAAACAGACCCAGATCCAGATCGGCCAGTGCGCGAGACGATAGCCGAGCTTGTTCCGCTTGCGGATCTTTCGCTGGCTGGCCAGCTCGACCGGAACGTCGTTCACGGCTGCTCTCCGCCTCCGGCAGGGTCTCCCGTCCCGAACTCGTCCGGTGCGCATCGGGCTTGCGACTGTTTCCATTCGTCGCGCCACACGCGCACGGCGTCGCGTCCGTCGCGCTTGGCGCGATACATCGCCGCGTCGGCGCGGGCGAGCAGCGCCTCGGCGTCCAGCTCTCCCGGCATCGCGGTGCTGACGCCGAGGCTGGCGGTCACGGAAACCGAGCCGCCCCGCCACGGGACCGCTTGCCGCGACAGGTTGCGGCGCAGCGCTCCCGCCACGTGCACCGCGCCGTCGAGCGGCGTTTCCGGCAGCAGGACGACGAACTCGTCTCCACCGTACCGGCACCGCAGGTCGCTCCCGCGCAGCGCGTCCTTCATGGCGGCGCCCACGGTCGCCAACACCGTGTCGCCGAGCGGATGCCCGTAACGGTCGTTCAACTGCTTGAAACGATCGAGGTCGACGAAGATCAGCGAAACCGGTTGTTTCGACCGCCGGGCCCTGTGCAGCTCCGCACCGATCAGATCCAGTCCGTGCTGCTTCGTCAGGCAACCGGTGAGCAGGTCGACGGCGCTGCGCTCGCGAACCTGCTGCGCCAACTGCGCGTTACGAACGGAAAGCCCCGCCAGCGACGCCGCGACCCGCAGCACGCGGCGCTGAAGGACGGTCAGCGGCCGCGGGCGGCCGCCGCCCGACCGTCCCACACTGATCTGACCGACGAACGCCTCTCCGACGCGCATCGGAAAGGTCTCCCGGCGCGACAGACAGGCGTCCGGGCCCCGGAATCCTTCCGGCGAAACGTCGGCCTCCGCCCGTGCGTCGTCCGCCGAACGATCATCGACGACCGACCGGCCGCCACCCCGGACGGTCACCCGGACATCGAGGCGGCCGACCACCGGGCGCAGACGCTCGATCAGCTTCAGGCGGATCGCTTCCGGATCTGCGGTCGCGCCAAGATCCTCTCCGAATCGGGCGAGCTGCTCGAGTTCGCGCACCTGCTCATGCCTCGGCCGCGGGCAGTCAGGGCCCCGTACACGCGAACACCCGAGACCGCACCGGCCTCGGGCGTCAAGAAAATCCCGGCGGCGACCTACTCTCCCACGGAGTCACCCCCGCAGTACCATCGGCGGAAGAGGGCTTAACTGCCGTGTTCGGTATGGGAACGGGTGTTTCCCCTCCCCTATGGCCACCGGGAAACAAAAACCGAACCCCGCACATCCGGCGGGCGCCCGGCCCCCCGGCCGGACGCGGCATCCGCCGCGCTCCGCCGGGGAAATCGTGTCAAAGATCAACTGAATACTCCACAAACGGCAGCTTCCCGAGACGCAGCGACGTAAAAGAATATGGTCAAGCCTCACGGCTGATTAGTACCGGTCAGCTCAAGCCCTCGCGGACCTTACACCTCCGGCCTATATACCTGGTCGTCTTCCAGGAGCCTTCAGGAGCCGAAGCTCAGGGAGATCTCATCTTGGGGAGGGTTTCACGCTTAGATGCTTTCAGCGTTTCTCCCTTCCGAACGTAGCTACCCAGCGCTGCCGCTGGCGCGACAACTGGCACACCAGAGGTTCGTCCATCCCGGTCCTCTCGTACTGAGGACAGCCCCCCTCAAATCTCCTGCGCCCATGGCAGATAGGGACCGAACTGTCTCGCGACGTTCTAAACCCAGCTCACGTACCGCTTTAATCGGCGAACAGCCGAACCCTTGGAACCTGCTACAGCTCCAGGATGCGATGAGCCGACATCGAGGTGCCAAACCTTGGCGTCGATGTGAACTCTTGGCCAAGATAAGCCTGTTATCCCCGGCGTACCTTTTATCCGTTGAGCGATGGCCCTTCCATGCGGAACCACCGGATCACTAAGGCCTGGTTTCCCATCTGCTCGACGTGTATGTCTCGCAGTCAAGCTCGCTTCTGCCTTTGCACTCTCCGGCTGATTTCCAAACAGCCTGAGCGAACCTTCGCGCGCCTCCGTTACATTTTGGGAGGCGACCGCCCCAGTCAAACTACCCGCCTAGCAATGTCCCTGACCTGGCTGACAGGCCCAGGTTAGAACACCGAAGCGCCAAGGGTGGTATCTCACCAGCGACTCCCCGGACCCCAAGAGGCCCGTTTCAACGTCTCCCACCTATCCTGCGCATGACGCGCCAGCATCCACTACTAAGTTGTAGTAAAGGTGCACGGGGTCTTTCCGTCTTGCCACGGGCAGCCGGCGTCTTCACCGGCGCCACAAATTCGCAGTGTCCCTCGTTGAGACAGCGCCCAGATCGTTGCGCCATTCGTGCAGGTCGGAACTTACCCGACAAGGAATTTCGCTACCTTAGGACCGTTATAGTTACGGCCGCCGTTTACCGGGGCTTCAATTCAGGGCTTCACCTCCGAAGAGGCTGACCCCTCCTTTTAACCTTCCGGCACCGGGCAGGCGTCAGACCCTATACGTCGTGTTCGACTTGGCAGAGTCCTGTGTTTTTAGTAAACAGTCGCCTGGGCCTCTTTATTGCAACTCCTTCCCGCTCCCCGGGCGAGCCGGATCACGGGCTGGAGCACCCCTTCTTCCGAAGTTACGGGGCGAGTTTGCCGAGTTCCTGAACGAGGGTTCTCACTCGCGCCTGAGGATTTTCTCCCCACCTACCTGTGTCGGTTTGCGGTACGGGCACCCGAACGACTCCCTAGAGGCTTTTCTCGGCAGCGTGGCGTGACCCGCTTTGCGGCCTGACGGCCTCGCCATGGCGCCTCAGGGAATGCGAACCGCCGGATTTTCCTGGCGGCTCCCCCTACGCGCCTGAACCTGCACTTCCAGTCGCAGGCCGGGCTGGCCTCCTGCGTCCCCCCATCGGTGATGACGTCGTTCAGGTAGTTCCGGAATGTTGACCGGATATCCATCCGCTACGCCTTTCGGCCTCGCGTTAGGACCCGACTGACCCTGAGCGGACGAACCTTCCTCAGGAAACCTTAGGTTTACGGCGGAGTGGATTCTCACCACTCTTGTCGCTACTTATGCCGGCAGGGTCACTTCTCTACGCTCCAGCGGTCCTCACGGTCCGCCTTCACTGCCTAGAGAACGCTCCTCTACCACCCGCGGATCCCGAAGGACCCGCCGGGTCTACGGCTTCGGTACTGTGCTTGAGCCCCGTTATATTGT